>NZ_LSIZ01000025.1:0-126685 GCF_001556505.1 Streptococcus sp. CCH8-H5
AACCAACGCATGAGGGAGTCAAAGTCCCTTGCCTTACCGCTTGGCTATACCCCAATAGCAAAATGCTATAAAAAAACATCTAAGTACTTGATATCGACTATCCCGATTCAGTTTCTTAGACATGGAGAGAGAGGGATTCGAACCCCCGAACCCGAAGGAGCGGATTTACAGTCCGCCGCGTTTAGCCTCTTCGCTATCTCTCCTTAAGAACAAGAAATAGTATATCACAGTTTCTTGACCAAAGCAAGCCTTTGCTTTGGATTTTAATGATTAAGATTGTATGATTCAATAATGGCAGCCACTGCATCATCCATTTTTTTGTGGAAACCTGCAACATTTTCCTTGTCAACAACGGCAAACTTACCATCAATTTCCACAATTTGTCCAATCACTTTCTTGCCAACAAGAAGTTCAAAACCTTCGATGCTTGCTTTGTTGACGACTACTTTAGCATCATTAATTTGGATTTCAATTTTTTTATCTTTTTTACTCATAGATTTATACCCGATACTTGGCTCGAGCCATCCTTTCTTAATGTATCTCCTTAATTCTACCGAAAAAGAAAAAAGCTTGCAAGAGCAAGCCTTAAAATAATCATTTATCTATTAAGAATTAGTCAACTTTGACAATCCATCCTTCTGGTGCTTCAACATCACCAAATTGGATAGCTGTCAACTCATCATAAAGTTTACGTGTTACAGGACCTACTTCTGTTTCTGAGTAGAAGACATGGAAGTCATCACCATGTTGTACCCCACCAATTGGTGAGATAACGGCAGCTGTACCGCAGGCACCTGCTTCAACAAATCTATCCAATTCAGAAATCTTAACATCACCTTGGATAGCTTTCATACCGAAGCGATTTTCAGCCAAGTAAAGCAATGAGAACTTGGTGATAGATGGCAAGATAGATGGGCTGAGTGGTGTAATGAATTCGTTATCAGCTGTGATACCAAAGAAGTTTGCAGAACCCACTTCTTCAATCTTAGTGTGAGTTGCTGGATCAAGGTAGATAACATCAGAGAAGTTACGGTCATGTGCAATCTTACCTGGCAACATACTTGCTGCGTAGTTACCACCAACCTTAGCAGCACCTGTACCATGTGGCGCAGCACGGTCATAATCATCTTGAATAAGGAAGTTTGTTGGAGCCAAACCACCCTTGAAGTAGTTTCCTACTGGCATTGCAAAAATAGTAAAGATATACTCATCTGCTGGATGCACACCAATAATATCACCAACCCCAATCAAAAGTGGACGGAGATAAAGTGTAGCACCTGTACCATATGGTGGAACGTATTCTTCATTGGCACGCACAACTTGTTTACATGCATCTACAAATTTGTCGACAGAAACTTGTGGCATCAAAAGACGATCAGCAGTACGTTGCAAACGTTTGGCATTTTCATCTGGACGGAACAATTGAATAGAGCCATCTTTAGTACGGTAAGCCTTGAGTCCTTCAAAAGCTTCTTGACCATAGTGAAGGGCTGGAGATGCTTCTGAAATATGCAAAGTTGCATCCTCAGTCAATTGCCCCTCGTCCCATTTGCCATCTTTGAAATATGAGATATAACGGAATGGAAGTTTACGGTAATTAAATCCTAGATTTTCCCAGTCTAAATCAACTGTCATGTGTATGTCCTCTTTTCTGTTACTATGTGCTTTCTAGTATAGTCCTTTTCATTGAAAATTTCAAGGTTGTGTTGCAAAATTCTGACAATTCTTTTTAAAACAGTTCTTTAGTCTCTTAAAGAAAAAAACTCTGCTCTCTAGTAAGAGAACAAAGCTTTCTTATCATTATTTTTCAATAATCTTAGCAGAAAAGACTTCTTTGTCTGCTAACCCTTCAATAAAACTTCCATTGCTAGTACGATCTGAAAGATTTAGAAGGGACAAATCAACCTCTGCAGTTTCACCTGTCGTGGCTGTCACAAGCAAGGTCTGAGGAGTCTCCTCTGCTGGTGTTGCTAGAAGATCTATCTCACCACCAGAATTTTCTGTAAAGACTGGACCAGCCGTAAAGACGCGATGTGGTTTCGTCTTAAGCTCACGAAGAACTTGGAGACCTCGACCAGCTCGCTTAGCCTGTGGGATATCAGCTGTAGCCACACGTTTGAGACTGGCTCTTTGTGTTAGAAGGTAGAAACTTTGAGTATTTGCCACAAAAACAGCCTGAACGATATCATCGTCTTTAAGATTGATTGCCTTAACACCTGCTGCCTTGGCCCCAACTACTGGAACTTCGTCCGCGCTAAAGCAAAGGGCATAACCTCTTTGAGTGATAATCATGATATCATCCAATTGAATTGGAGTGACTGTGACAATAAAATCACTATCATCCTTGAGTTTAGCGTATTTAACCGACTTAGACTTGTAGGTACGCCATGGCGTAAATTCCTTGCGTTCGAAACGTTTAATCTGACCTAGCTTGGTAGCTGCTAGGTAAGTACCTGTTTCAAAATCATCCAGAATTTCGGCGTAAAGCACTTCTTCATCCTTAGATAAGTTGGAGATGGTTTGTGATAAATGCTCTCCCAGATCCTTCCAACGAATATCTGGCAACTCATGAATTGGACGATAAATCACATTGGCCTGATTGGTGAAAATCAAGAGATGTTGTGTCGTCTTAGCCTGCTGAACTAGAACTAAATCGTCATCATCACGTTTTCCAACTTCTTCAATCGTCGAAGCATTAAAAGAACGTGGGCTAGTACGTTTGACATAACCACCACGAGTGATGCTGACATAGGTTTCTTCTTCAACAATCAAACTTGCAGTATCAATTTCAATAGTCTTGGTTTCTGCTTGCAACTCTGAACGACGGTCGTTTCCAAATTTCTTCTTAATATCACGAAGTTCACGTTTCATGACATTAAACATGGTACGCTCATCACCAATGATGGCAGCCAAGGTAGCAATCTGCTCACGCAAATCGGCTTCCTCATTTTGGAGAGTGACAATATCCGTATTTGTTAAACGATAAAGTTGCAAGGTCACGATGGCTTCAGCTTGTTCTTCTGAAAAATCATAGCTGACTTTAAGATTTTCCTTAGCATCAGCTTTATTTTCAGAAGCTCGGATAAGGGCAATGACTTCATCCAAAATAGAGATGACACGGATGAGTCCTTCCACAATATGAAGACGTTTTTCAGCTTTTTCCTTGTCGAATTTTGAACGAGCAACGATAATATCACGACGGTGGGCAATGTAGCTAGACAAAATCTTTTGTAAGCCCACTTGACGTGGGGTGAAATTGTCAATAGCCACCATGTTGAAATTATAGTTGACCTGAAGATCCGTATATTTCAAAAGATAGTTCAGAATGGTTTGACTGTCAGCATCCTTCTTAAGTTCGATAGCAATACGCAAACCTGTACGGTCAGACTCGTCACGAACTTCTGCAATGCCTGGAACCTTGTTATTGACTCGAACATCATCAATTTTTTTAACCAAGACAGCCTTATTAACATCGTAAGGAATCTCAGTAACAATAATCTGTTCCTTGCCACCTTTAAGTTGCTCAATTTCAGTACGCGAACGCACAACTACTCGGCCCTTACCTGTTTCGTAAGCCTTACGAATCTCATCTTTCCCCTGAATAATAGCTCCTGTTGGGAAATCTGGGCCAGGCAAGAATTCCATCAACTTTTCCAGTTTAGCAGAGGGGTGATCAATCATATAGACAACGGCATCGATGACCTCTGCCAGATTATGTGGTGGAATGTCTGTGGCATAACCAGCAGAAATCCCCGTAGCCCCATTTACCAAAAGGTTTGGAAAGGCTGCAGGTAAAACAGTTGGTTCCTTCTCTGTATCATCAAAGTTCCAAGCCCAAGGAACGGTGTTTTTATCGATATCTTGAAGAAGGTAGCCAGCAATCTCTGACAAGCGTGCCTCGGTATAACGCATGGCCGCTGGTGGATCACCGTCCATAGAACCATTGTTACCGTGCATCTCAACCAAGATTTCACGATTCTTCCAGTCCTGAGACATACGGACCATGGCATCATAAATGGAACTGTCACCATGGGGGTGGAAATTACCCATAATGTTACCCACCGACTTGGCAGATTTACGATAGCCCTTGTCATGGGTATTGCCATCCTTATTCATGGAATAAAGAATACGACGTTGAACGGGTTTCAGACCGTCACGAATATCAGGAAGCGCACGCTCCTGAATAATGTACTTTGAGTAGCGCCCAAAACGCTCCCCCATGATGTCCTCAAGGGACATGTTTTGAATATTAGACATAATAATTCTCTTTTTATTGTTTTGTTGCAAAGTAAATCTATATTTTATAAATTTAACTGTTTCTTTGTAGGTAGTGAGAAAAGAAGAGTAATCCTACTAATCCTAGAATGAATAAAAGATTAATTTTAATAACAAATAAGCTAAGTAGGGTATTAATTAGACCGTGAAAAATGGCGCAAAAGAGGACCGAGTTAGTTTTTTTGAAAACAGCAGCTAGGAGAATACTGAGATAAATTGCAAATAGACTGAATAATATAAAAGGCATCCTACTTTGGGAACTTCCAATCACAAACCATAAAGGTACATGCCATACTGCCCAAATACAACCTGTTATCAAACTGGAAATCCAAAAGGAGAATCTAGTTTCCAAAGTTGGTTGCAAGGTGCCTCGCCATCCCAATTCTTCTTCTCCACCATAAACACAGACTGCACTCAAAAAAATAACAAATAAATTTCCTAGTGGAAAAGCTGGATTAATCTCCTTAGACGAGAAAGCAATAACACCCGCCTGCACGAAAATTAGTACAAGAAATAAGAAAATATATTTCTTTGAGTCCCCTAAGATAAAAGAAACTATGCTTTTAATTGATTTTTGAGGCAAACAAGAAATGGCTGCAATGGTGGGACCGAAACCTCCTAGCAGATGGAGAAAGACTCCCAGAGGACTTGTTAGACTTAAGAGGCCCATTTGCGTCAGGAAAACAAGTAATCCCCAACCAAATCCCCAAGAAATGAGAAAACTAATCAGTAAAAATTTTGTTATCTTATTATTTTGTAATGGTTTCATTTGTTTCGAGTCTCTCCTCAGCATACTCAATCATCTTCTCAGCCACTTCTTTATCGTAGTCAAATCCCATTTTTTGAGCAAGAGATTTAGCCTCTTGGTGGAAAAATTGCATCGTAGCAAACAATGACTGAGTAAGTTTTTCTACACTTGAAAAATCAAGCAGATTTGAGAATTTCTTCTCTTTCTCTGTAGGTAAATACTGGAAAAGATACTTGTAGTTCTTGCCGATACCGACTATTCCCCTATCACTTGCGACCTGCCAAGCCAAGACCTTCAAGACTTCTTGCTGGCAAATGCCATAGAGGTGATCAGTCGCATAGATAAGCTGATTTCTTCGTATCCCTTTGACGACATAAGTCGATACCCACCAAAATTCATTGCAGGATGTAGCAAATTCCTCTTCGGTAGGTGGACAAATCCAATAGCGCTTGTAATTAGGCTGATAGGCTTTAAACAAACCTTTATCGTCTTTTAGCACTCTGAAACCTGCCTCGCTGTCCACCCACTCTTGGATATGTTCTTTAGGACAGAGTGTCAAATCGATGCGATTGCCATCTTCAAAGAGCATCAGATAAAGTCGACGGTTGCCTAGGACATTATGTTGCTCAATGATACGTTTGCCAAAGGAGTCCAGCCAAGAAAGGTCACTCGTCAGATTATCTAAGTCGTCCACGACATAAACCACGTCGTAATCTTGAAATTCATCTTTTGGCGCTCTTGTATCCGTTCGTGAACCAGACATAGCGACAGCGTCAACCTGTAGCACTTTTGCGGTTTGCAAAATCACATCAAACATCTCGGTTTCAGTTCTCATGGGAATATCTGCCTTTTTAGTGAAAACTTTTGATTCTGTAGAGGACATGTCTATAAAGGGGACTGCCTGCTGGAACTTTTTCGTTATCAAATTCTTTGACAAATTCCATGCCTAGCTTTTGCATGATTTTTTGCGAAGGGAGATTGAGTAAGGATGTAAAAGAGTAAACTTCTGATAAGCCAGCTTGCTGGAAAGCGAAGTCTAGACAGGCTTGGGCAGCCTCCGTCGCATAACCACGATTCCAAAACTCTTTTCGCAGACGCCAGCCGATTTCTACAACTTCTTTTCCAGCAAAAATCCGTAAATCCGAATGGTGCAGACCTACCAAGCCGACAAACTCCTGACTGTCCTTTTCTTCAACAGCCCAAAGACTGTATCCATAAGCCTTAACTTCATCTTGAATACCCTGATAAAGCCGCAAGGACTCCGCTTGACTATATGGCTTTGGGAAATACTGCATGACCTCCGGATCCTGATTCATAGCGATCAAAGCCGGCAAATCAGATTCCTGCAAGTCCCGTATAATGAGACGGTCTGTTTCAAGAATAGTCATCTAAACACTCCTCTGCAAACTTTCTTACCTCACAACTCCTCAGCATTTGCTCTTGACTTCTGTATTTTCTGCACCTATCTTTAATTAAGTTATTTTTCATAACTATCTAGCTCCTCTTGTTTTTGGATGCCTCGTATTCTTTTCTTCTCAAGTTCGCCTACTATCAATTGGATAGTTGAGCAAATCCATAAAACGATTAAAATAAAATAAAACAATTTAATATCGTTTCTATGGTATATTTTAAAGCTTCTCCATAATACAAAAGTATTTACTAATAAATAGCATTAAATAGGAGTATTATAGCAAACTTACTCTTAAAATACCTATAATGTTTTCCAATCCTATAGAGGGTATATAGTGAGAAAACAATCATCAAAGGGGTGAAAGCAAGTGAATAAAATAAGATAAACCCTATTCCTGAGTATGGTTTACTTTCCATTGGTAGATCTAATAGACAGATACCAATAGTGAGGATATTCAATATAAACAAGGATACTGTGCGAGCACACTCTTTTCTACCTTTATTGATCGTTAAATCATATATAATTCCAAAAATGGCTAGGAGAACAAGGAAAAAAGGCAACATTAATAACGTAATCAATACCGCACCTCCAATAAGTTTTAGCGATTGTTTACATACAAAAGATGATCGTCACCTTTACTTGAACTTCATAACTTCCTTGTCTGGTAAAGACAATATCCTTCAAGTAGTATAAAGCGTCCCCTGAAGAAACAGGCCTGGGTGAGGTTTTCAGTTTGATTATTCAGGAGGAGATACTTGAGTTCTCCAGTCGACACTGCACTACGCTTCATGGCATTCAGGTATTCATCCTTATCAATGGCGTTCCAATCTACCACTTTACCCAGCTTCTGACGAAGCATACAATTTAGCCAAATCCGCATGGCGCGTCCATTCCCCTCACGGAAAGGATGGGCAATATTCATATCCGCATACTTATCAACCACTTGATCAAAATTGTCATGAGGAAGTTTATCAATATACTGTAAGGATTGCTCTAAAAAAATTCAGAACATATCTAAAAATTCGTATTTTACTCCAATAACTCAAAACACATATGTGTGTTTTAAGTTATTCCCCACTAGACAAGATATTCTTCAAGTGAGATTTCTTGTTTTAAAACTGGGAAAGGTGATTATTACTGTGGGATGAAGTCATTTCTATTTTCATTTTTAATAATCAAGCTTATCTTCCAATCCGTCTTGATATAGTTGATACAATTCTATAAAAATATTATCAATTAAAGTTAACAGTCCAAACCAAATAAAATAATTTCTGGATGCTTGAGTTTCATTAACTAATTTAGTTAATGTCGGTAAGTTTTGCTGATAAGATAAAGTATTATGTGCCAATCGATTACGTTGATTATACATATTTTCATACTTACATTTTAAATTATGCTCTATATTTTTAATATAAATAGTATATTTCTTATTATAGTCCCTAAGTTTATCTTCATATCCTTGCTCACTATCTCCTTCTTTTTTCTCTGGCTTCTTAGGTCTATTGTTTTCGTTTGGCATTGACACAAACATATTTTTTTCATCTTTCAAAAATTGATCAGTATCAATCCAATCATCTGATACAAAATAAGAAAAATCGGCACGAACCCAAGAAATTAGGTTTGAATCTTTAAATATTTCATCAATCTTTTGAGTAGTATTCTCTAATAAAATCTGTTTATTGATTTCATTTATACCAAAATCTATATTTATTCTCTTAAGTACCTGACAAAATTCTTTATAAATACTATTTTTCTGATCATATGCTGAATAAGTTCCTAAGTTAGCTTTTTCTAACCACCAATATCTAAACTCAAAATCATTTGTTCCCAACTCCCAAGCAATGCATTTCATCTTTTGCTCTTGAAAACCAGTCATTTTTAAGAATGTAGCTTGTAAAATGTAATCACACAAAGGGTAGGTTTCAATTCCATCACCGATACTATTAGTTGCAGCAACTGCTTCTTCCAAAATAGTAGTTATAGGAGTTAAAATAAAATCTGTATGCTTACTCACTAAAATACTCCTTATACAACTCAAGGGATTCTTTTAATCTAAGTCTAATATACTTCAAAGCATTGGGGCTCTTCTGATGATAGTAGCCATATTCATAGTCATATTCATAAGAATAAAGAGTGCCCTCAAACTCTTGGCCAGCTTTAATCTTCAAATCTTTTAATTCAGATATTTTATTGACAATCTCAGCTTTTAGATTACTATTTTTCTCAAGAATAAGTTTTTTCTCTTTAAAAACAGAAAAATAAATTAACCCAAACATATAGATATCTGCATCAATAATTGACGGGAAATTTTCTGGAAAAAAATCATATTCTAAGTTTTTAGAAAGAATTGAAATTTTATTATCAAAATCAAAATCAAAATCAAATTCTTCAGCAATTTTATAAACATAATCTGTATAAAACTGTTCAAGTTTATTTCCATTTCCCGCAGCAACTTGAGAAATATTATAATCTTGTTTTTTGTAACTATCCAAAATTGCTAGATAGCGTACAAAATCTAACTTCTTATCATTTAATTTAATATTTTTAAAAATATCAGGATCAAAAAATGGTTCTAAAGCATCATTCAAGTAATATAAAGATCGTCTGCTTTCTACATTCGACAATGCTTCCCCTTGAATGTTTATATGACGGAAAACAGAAGAATAAAACTTTATTTGCTCTTTTTTACGTTCTTCTCCATCATAACTAGGTACAATAAATGAAAAACCTAAATAATTATCTTTAAAAAAATCTTCTCCAATATCTACATTTAGAGTAATATATTGCTCCGTCTTTACCTTTTCTTTTATGCTTGCTTTTGAACTTCCGATTGATAGAAGTCTATTAAAATTCCAATCTACTCCTTTATAATCATTACCTTCATCAATTTCAGAATCATCATTGGTATTAGCTAGAGGAATGAAATCTTTAGGTGCCCAATCTTCACACTTACGATTCGGAAATAAATTTAAATAAGCAAGAAATATAGACGTTAAACGCTGTTGCCCATCTAGAATTAAATTTTTTCTCCCTTCTTCATCAGTAAAGGCTCCAACAGTAACTGGGGGAACAAATTCTTTTTTATTAAAACTTTCAATTAGTGTTTTAACTTTTTCTTGATTCCAAACATAATAACGTTGATAATCAGGTAATACAATATTCTTCTTTAAAATCAACTTAATCCAATGCTCTAAAGAATATTCTCCATAATAGACCTTATTTTTCATTCATCTCTCTCCTTTTATCTGTACTTCTTTCAAAACAACATTTCCCCACTCTCTTCCAGCGTAAACTTGACATTATCTTCAATCCATTGACGGCGTGGTGCTGGTTTATCTCCCATTAGGACTGAGACGCGGCGTTCTGCACGCGCCAAGTCATCAATGGTAACACGGATCAAGGTGCGGGTTTCTGGATTCATGGTGGTTTCCCAAAGCTGGTCCGCATTCATTTCACCAAGCCCCTTGTAACGTTGGAGAAGAGCGCCACGACCAAACTTTTGACGAAGTTCTTCAAGCTCACCATCAGTCCAAGCATATTCGACAACTTCCTTCTTACCTTTTCCTTTAGACATCTTGTAAAGGGGAGGCAGAGCGATATAGACGTGCCCTGCTTCAACCAGTGGACGCATATAACGATAAAAGAAAGTAAGTAACAAGGTCTGGATATGAGCTCCATCGGTATCAGCATCGGTCATTAAGATTTCTCTTTATTTTTTTATTTTAAATAGTGATTGGAATAATATAAAAGATGAACAGTAATCACTCCTCAGTTTACAATGTCCTTCCTTGACTTTGCAACTGTATCAGAATCGCTTTAACCTTCTTGGTTTCTATTTCGCCAACCACCAATTGAAGCATTGCACTTATCGCAATTAAAATGAAAGATACACAAGATAGTGTCAATGAAGTAGAAAGTTCCCCAAAGAATAAAATAAGGTTTAAAATTGTTAGACCGGTCATTATGGAGCCATTGATCACGAGAACTAGAGCTAATGGCATACGGAATAGCTTATAATGATAGATACTTTTTAAAAGAGATGTGATACTACAAACAACACTTAGGGGAGAAAAAACATAGACATAGTAGAAAGCCAATAACAACCCCGTGTAGGTCCTCTGTGAGAAGGGATTATCTATCAAAGATAGAAGGAAGGTTATCACTACTAGTATAGGCAAGATCAAAAAGCGTGTTTTTAGTGGTCTCTTTTTATAAACGCTTAAATAAGCTATTGCCCCTGCACATACAGGAAACACCACTTGAGGATAGTAAAGTAAAAAACTTAATACCTTAGATAACATAGGTTTACCTCATACTGTCTTTTCCTGACTTAGCAATATAGTCTTTATTTTTTTCATTTTCCTTTCCTCCTATTATAGTTTGAACAATACCAATTATCGCTAGGAGAAGAAAAATAAGGTACATAGATGAAGCAGGGAGAAATCCCAAAGACCCTTGTAAAAAGAGCAGATTGAGGAAAGCCAGTAATGTGGCAAAGAAACTATTAATAACTAGTAAGATTGAATATTTGGTTTGAAAGCGTATTAAATGTAGAAGACTTTTTATAAAAGCTATTAGCGAGAATGGCACATAAAACACTGAAAAGATCAACATATAGTAAAACACAAATAATAAACCTGAGTATGGACTTCCAAAATAAGAATAGAGAGGATTATCCACCACGAAGATTATGAGGGAAACTATAGATAGAAGAAAAAGGATAAAAAAGCGTGTTTTTATAGGTCGTATGCCATAAAAAATTAAGTATATGGTAGAAACAATAACCATAAGAATAATAGCAGGAAAAGCTACATCTGCATGGTAAGCTAGGTAATCGATAACATTAAAATCCATTTTTCTACCTCCATTGATTTCTAGTCAATGACACTGCAAATAGTTAATAAACGATGTAGAAAATAATCAACTTGTTTCTTTATAATCCCAAGTATCTATTGATAGTAAGCGCTCTCCCTAACTCTATCTTATTACATTCCCTTCTGGCCTGCAACTTAAAATGCGCCGCTTTCTTCCAAGGTAAATTTAACGTTATCTTCAATCCATTGACGGCGTGGTGCCGCCTTATCTCCCATAAGAACTGAGACACGACGTTCGGCACGCGCTAGGTCGTCAATAGTTACTCGGATAAGCGTTCTGGTCTCTGGATCCATAGTTGTTTCCCAAAGCTGGTCAGCATTCATCTCACCAAGCCCCTTGTAACGTTGGAGAATAGCTCCACGACCAAATTTTTGACGAAGTTCCTCAAGTTCCCCATCTGTCCAAGCGTATTCGACAACTTCTTTCTTGCCTTTCCCTTTAGACATCTTGTAAAGAGGAGGCAAAGCGATATAAACATGTCCTGCTTCAACCAGTGGACGCATATAACGATAGAAGAAAGTGAGCAACAAGGTCTGGATGTGAGCCCCATCGGTATCGGCATCGGTCATGATGATAATCTTGTCGTAGTTGATATCGTCAAGGTTAAAATCAGCTCCAACACCTGCACCAATAGTGTAAATCATGGTATTGATTTCTTCATTTTTGAGAATGTCAGCCATTTTGGCCTTCTCAGTGTTTAGGACTTTACCTCGAAGAGGCAGGATAGCCTGAAATTTACGATCACGGCCTTGTTTGGCTGAACCACCGGCAGAATCCCCTTCGACCAGATAAAGCTCATTTTTCTTTGCATTTTTAGACTGGGCTGGCGTCAGTTTCCCTGACAAAAGTCCCTTGTCTTTTTTATTTTTCTTGCCATTTCGACTGGCATCACGAGCTTTTCTGGCAGCTTCACGGGCATCACGGGCCTTGATAGCCTTACGCACCAAGTTCGAAGCCAAATCTCCATTTTCCATAAGGAAATAAGTCAAGTGCTCTGAAACGATACCATCAACAATAGGACGAGCTAAAGGAGATCCAAGTTTGTCCTTGGTTTGTCCTTCAAACTGAAGGTGTTCTTCAGGAACCAAGAGCGAGATAACTGCTGACAAGCCCTCACGGTAATCTGAGCCTTCAAGATTTTTATCTTTTTCTTTGAGAAGGCCTGTCTTACGGGCATAATCGTTAAAGGCCTTGGTAATAGCTGATTTAAAGCCTGTCTCGTGAGTACCGCCATCCTTAGTACGGACATTATTGACAAAGGAAAGGATATTATCAGAGTAACCGTCATTGTACTGAAGGGCTACTTCTAGGTGAAATTCCTGCTGGTCTCCATCAATATAGATGACTGGTGTCAGTGTTTCCTTGTCCTCATTCAAGTAAGATACAAAGTCTTGAACCCCATTTTCATAGTGGAATTCTTCACGAACTTCTTCTTCGCCACGCAAGTCTGTCAATGTCATAGTGACATTCTTAAGAAGGAAGGCTGACTCTTTGAGACGTTCTGAAATGGTGTTAAATTTGAAGTCAGTCGTTGAAAAGATACTAGCATCAGGCATAAAGGTAACTTTTGTACCTGTCTTAGATTTAGGTGCCTTGCCGATTTTTTCAAGTCCTGTTACAGGGTGACCCCCATTTTCAAAACGCTGACGATAAACACTACCGTCACGGGTAATTTCTACCTCAAGCCAGCTAGATAGCGCATTAACAACTGAAGAACCCACACCGTGAAGACCACCAGAAGTCTTATAACCACCCTGTCCAAATTTACCACCCGCGTGGAGAACAGTGAAAATAACTTCAACTGTTGGTTTACCCATGGCATGCATACCTGTCGGCATCCCACGTCCAGAGTCAGAAACAGAAACGGAACCATCCTTATTTAGGGTGACAGCGATGACATCACCAAAACCAGAAAGAGCTTCATCGACCGCATTGTCGACAATCTCCCAAACTAGGTGGTGAAGTCCTGTTCCATCCGTTGAGCCAATGTACATTCCTGGGCGCTTGCGAACCGCATCTAACCCTTCTAGTACCTGAATGGCATCATCATTATAATTATTTACATTTATTTCTTTTTTAGCCAAGAGTGACCTCCAAAATTTTTATCCTTATTATTTTATAAGTTTTCAGAAGAATTTGCAAAGGAAATCAAGAAAGTCCAAAAGATATCTTAAGGCTGACTGACTTTGTCAATTACTAGGCTGTATGCTATAATTATCTCATGAAAATCTTATTGTTAATCCTAATCGCCTACTTGTTAGGTTCCATTCAGACCGGCCTCTGGATTGGGAAACTATTCTTCCATACCAATCTTCGTGAGCATGGCTCTGGAAATACTGGAACAACCAATACCTTTCGTGTTCTAGGTAAGACTGCTGGTACCATCACCTTCTTGGTTGATATGTTCAAGGGGACCTTGGCTGTCCTTCTACCTATCTGGCTTGGTGTCACAGAAGTTTCACCTCTAGTCATTGGTTTCTTTGCCATTATCGGACATGTTTTTCCAATCTTTGCTGGATTTAAAGGTGGGAAGGCTGTTGCGACAAGTGCAGGGGTGCTTCTTGGCTTTGCCCCACTCTACTGTGTATTCCTACTCTTGGTCTTTGTCCTTACACTCTATCTAACCAGCATGATTTCATTTTCAAGTGTCACTGCAGCAATTGTTGGACTTATTACCTTAGCTGTGTTTCCAGCCATCCATTTCTTACTAGATAGCTATGACCTTATTTTCACTGGGGTTCTTACCATCATGGCTTTGCTTATCATCTTCCGCCACACTGAAAATATGGGGCGCATTCGCAGGCATCAAGAAAACTTGGTACCTTTTGGACTTAATTTAACCAAACAAAATCCAAAGAAATAAACAATCCAGACCTACTAACCACTAGATTTACTAGTGGTTTTCTTGTTTTTCTAATCAAGCAATGCTTTCTAAAACAATAAAAAATCCGAAGGCTACACCTCGGATCTTTTTTTAGGCTTAAGCTTTGAAGCTAACACCATTTTCTTTCAATTTTTTAACTGTCGCAGGTCCGACACCCTTGAGGGCAAGAACTTCTTCTTCAGTCACAGTAGCAAAAGCCTCTACTGAAGTCAAACCTTCATTATAAAGAGTTTCTACAAGGTTTGAACGAAGGCCTTCAACTTCTGGAAGTTCTGCGAAAGCATCAAGACTAAGGTCTTTGGCTGCTACTTCTTCCTTAGCAACTGTCTTAGTTTCAGCAACAGGTTGTGGTGCTACTGGTGGCACTGGTGGAACAGGCGCAACGGGTGGAACAGGGGCTTTAACATTATTGAAAAGTCCTTGTTTTTTCAAACGGTGTTTAAAAGCTTTCTTTTTATTTTTTACTTTAGCCATGTTTAGTATTCTCCTATTTTAATCGGCGACACCTTTCCATAAAGTGCTATCGCCACTTTCTTTTTCATCCTCTGTTAATAGTGACGTTCCCCGAACAAGCCATCTGGCATATCATGGAAACCTTTGCCAGCACGATAGTTGGCAAACTTACCAATTAGGAAATTGTAAGCATCCAATTTAGCTTCATAGCGGTAACTTGCATCACGTGCACGTTCATCGCCGTCTTCTTCCCAGATTTTCTTGCTAGCGGCCAAGGCCGTTTCGTTTACTTTAACTTGGGTAACAACCCAGGCTTCGAAGTCTTTTAGAAATTCTTGTTCGTAGGTCATATTTTCCTCTTCATTTTAAAAACCAGCTTAACGCTGGCTTCATTTTCTACTAATAATGTGTAGAGCTCATAGCCTTACAGTCTTCTATTATAACAAATAATTAGAAATTTGACTAGGTTCTAAACTCTTTATATAAGGCTTTAATGTCATTTGGACGTGTGCGGCAGCAGCCACCTAAAATCTTAACTCCAAACTGAGCATACCAATCTTTACTATGTTCAACTAAGGTTAGAGCATCCTTATCCTTAGGTTTCCAAGTCTGAGTTCTGCCATCATAAATCTCACCTGAGTTGGGGTAAGTAATGAGAGCTTTTCCAGCATTTTTAAGAATAGCAAGAGCCTGATCATAAAGAAGAGGCGAACTACAGTTGATTCCTAGGGCCAAGATTTGGTCTGACTGGGAAACAAGCTTGGCAATCTCATCTAAAGAAGTCCCATCACTGATAGTGCCTGATTCTTGGACTGTAAAACTGAGATAAGCTTCTGATTCTGGAAATTCTTCAGCCAGGAGTTCAATCAAGGCTTGTGCTTCTAAACGATTTGGAATAGTTTCCAAAGCTAACAAGTCCACACCTTGATCTAGGAGAATTTGAATCCTAGGCCGATGAAAATCCTTAAGCTCCTCGATAGTAATTTGACCATAATCACCACTATACTCAGAACCATTAGCCAAATAAGCTGCGTAAGGACCGACATCTCCAGAAATCAAAGGATATGGTCGTTTTGCTTTCTCAGTCTCATCTAATGCTGCCCATACCTTATCACGTGCATTCTTTGCCAACTGAACTGTCAAGACAATAATCTGCTCCGCTTCTTTCTCAGTAAGTCCAGCCTCCATCAAGCCTGGCAAGGTCGCCTGATAAGACGATGTGGTAATCAAGTCAGCCCCAGCGGCTACATAGGTTTCGTGGATTTCTTGAATAACTTCTGGCTTTTCAATAAGGTACTTAGCTGACCAGAGCTTACCTGAAATATCATACCCCAAGGCCTCCATCTCTGTTCCTAGAGCTCCATGAAGAATGAGGGGAGATTTATTTTCCAAATAATCTTTAAATGTTGCCATACAAGGCCTCCTTACCATTTTTTAAAGCGAAGGTAGTGATAGAGGTAGCAGAAAATCATGAAAGGAATACCGAAGTAAAGTCCCGCACGTTGTGAACTATCCCAAGCAATCCCAAGCACAGAAATGGCCAAGAGAACGATAGTGATATAAGGTAGGATTGGGTTAAACGGTGTCTTGTAATCCAACTCATCATCAGAATGTTCTAAATTCCACTGTTTACGGAAGTTGATTTGTGCCAAAGGAATGGAGAGCCAGACAACAACAACTGCAAAACCAGCGATTGATACCAAAGCTAGATAAACCGTATCTGCAGCATAGATACTTGAAAAAAGCGATAAAACTGCTCCTGCCATGGAAATCAAAAGGGCTGTCATTGGAACTCCATGTTTATTAATTTTCACTAGCTTTTTATTGAGCATTCCCTCATTGGCCAAAGACCAAAGCATACGGCTTGAAGCGTAGAGTCCCGAATTCCCAGCAGAAAGAATAGCTGTCAAGATTACAAAGTTCATGATGTCTGCCGCAAATGGAATTCCCATCTTGTCAAAGACATCAACGAAAGGTGCTGAAGAAACTCCTGCTTCTTTCATTGGAAGTAGCGAAGCTAATACAACAATCGTCAGTACAAAGAAGATAACCAAACGACCAATAGTTGTTTTAATCGCCCGAGGAACTGCCTCTTTAGGGTTGTCCGTTTCACCAGCCGCAATACCGATTAACTCTGTTCCTGAAAAGGCATAGTTAACAGCCAACATAACTGACACAATGGCAATACCGCCATTTGGAAAGAGACCATTAGCCGTCAAGTGCTTGAACATAATGGCCTCATGGTGACCATCAAAACTCACCAATCCAAACATAGCCCCAAGACCTAGTATGATGAAAACTAAAATAGCAATGACTTTTATTGACGAGAAGAAGGATTCCGCTTCCGCAAATGACCTCACACTCAGAGCATTAATCCCAAAAATCACCAAGGCAAAGAAGGCCGCAAAAATCCAGGCCGGAACCGATGGAAACCAACGTTGCATCAACATGGCAGCACCGAGAAATTCTGTTCCCAAGGCTACCGTCCAACAAATCCAATAAAGCCAAGCTACTGTAAAGCCGGTCCCCGGACTGATAAATTTAGTAGCATAGGTGTGAAAGGATCCCGTTACTGGCATGGCAACAGCTAGCTCACCTAATGAAAGCATGACCAAGTAAACAACAATAGCTCCCACAAGATAAGATAGGATAGCTCCAAGGGGTCCAGCTTGTGCAATCGTATAGCCTGAACTCAAGAAAAGACCAGTACCAATGACACCACCCAGCGATAGCATAAAGAGGTGTCGAGAAGTCATCTTCCGTTGGAACTGACCCTCATTTTCATAATTATGGTTTTCCATAGATTCCTCCAATATATGTGATAAAACAAGCTTATCACAATATTATCCCCTTGGATAATAAGTGAAAACTATCAAAGAGATAGTTAAAGACTATCACATGAAAAAAACTCGGATTTCTCCGAGCTTTTCTTACAATTCTGCCAATATCGTATCCCATGCTTCATCATAACCGTCACGTGTGACAGATGAAAAGACGATGAAATGGTCATTTTTATCAAAATTGAGTTTTTTCTTAATGATAGATTCGTGCTTGTTCCATTTTCCGCGAGGAATCTTGTCAGCCTTAGTCGCCACAACGATCACTGGAATTTCATAATACTTAAGAAATTCATACATTTGAATATCATCTTGAGTTGGTTCATGTCGGAGGTCAACCAAGCTAACAACCACACGAAGATTGTCTCGAGTCACGAGATACTCCTCAATCATTTTGCCCCATTTGGCACGTTCTTTTTTGGACACACGGGCATAACCGTAACCTGGCACATCCACAAAGCGTAGCTTGTCGTCAATATTGTAGAAATTGAGCAACTGAGTTTTTCCTGGTTTCCCAGATGTACGTGCGAGGTTTTTACGACCAAGAAGGGTATTGATAAAGCTTGATTTACCAACATTCGAGCGTCCTGCTAGGGCAACCTCAGGGAGGTCATCTTGGGGATAGTGACTCTTATTCGCCGCACTGAGCAAAATCTCAGCATTGTGCGTATTTAGGACTTGTTCTTCAGCCATAGGTCCTCCTTACGCTGTTTCCAAAACTGGAGCAGCTGTACCGTCAACGGCTTCTTTGGTAATGCGAACCTTAGTCACATCTTCCTGGCTAGGAATTTCAAACATGACATCCATCATAACTTCTTCAATGATAGAGCGAAGCCCACGCGCACCAGTCTTACGTTCAATCGCCTTACTTGCAATAGCTTCAAGAGCATCCTGATCAAACTCAAGTTCAACTCCATCATAAGACAAGAGGGTTTGATACTGTTTAACCAAGGCATTTCTAGGCTCTGTCAAGATACGAACCAAGTCGTCAACCGTTAACTGTTCAAGGGCAGCAAGGACTGGCAAACGTCCGATAAACTCAGGGATAAGACCGAATTTTTGGATATCTTCAGCCACAATTTCTTGCATGTATGATGAGTCATCATCAATAGCCTTATTATTTTGACCAAAACCAATGATTTTCTCACCAAGACGTTGCTTAACGATATCTTCGATACCATCAAAAGCACCACCCACGATAAAGAGAATATTCTTCGTATCAATTTGAATCATCTCTTGGTTAGGGTGTTTACGACCACCTTGAGGGGGAACACTAGCTACTGTTCCTTCAATAATCTTCAAGAGGGCTTGTTGAACCCCTTCACCAGAAACGTCACGAGTGATTGATACGTTTTCACCTTTTTTAGCAATCTTATCAATCTCGTCGACATAGATAATCCCACGTTCCGCACGTTCAATATTGAAGTCTGCCGCTTGGATCAGTTTGAGCAGGATATTTTCCACGTCCTCACCCACATAACCTGCCTCTGTCAATGATGTCGCATCCGCAATCGCGAAAGGAACATTCAAGCTACGAGCCAAGGTCTGAGCCAAGAAAGTCTTCCCTGAACCAGTTGGTCCAATCATGAGAATATTTGATTTTTGCAAATCCACATCATTGTCTTCACGACTTTCTGTGAAGTTGATACGTTTATAGTGGTTGTAAACAGCTACCGCCAAGGCACGTTTAGCACGGTCTTGCCCCACGACATAGTTGTTCAAAATATCCAAAAGTTCTTTTGGCTTTGGAGTTTCAGCCAAGTCAGCCAAAACTTCTTCTGCCATTTCCTCACGAATGATTTCTTGTGACAAGGCCACACATTCGTTACAGATAAAGACGCCATTCCCAGCGATAATTTTCTTTACTTCTTCTTGGTTTTTGCCACAAAATGAACAATAAACCATTTCTTCATTACGATTTCCAGCCATTTATTCCTCACTCTTTTCTAAAATAGGGTGCCATAGAAGGCGTGAATAGTATTGACAAGGTTGGTAAAAGCATTTAAAAAGAGAAAAACTGCTAACCCATAACGTTTCTTGCGAAAGGCAGGAATGGCAGAGAGCACACAAAGTACTCCCAATAATGCAGTAAATAACCCAAAAACACTACGTTGCATGAACCTAGTCTCCTTCTTTTTCATAGCGACTTATGCTAAAGTCGTAGGCATTTTTATCATCCTTGGCCACACGTTCGTGCGATACCTCTTTAAATGCCGTCATATCTAGTTGTGGAAAATACGTGTCTCCCTCTAAATCAGCCTCAATAGTTGTCTTGATGAGTGCATCATAATGCCCATCAAAAGCCTTATAGACACCAGCACCACCAGCAATATAGAGATCCTTTTCTTGCTGTTCAAACCAAGCTAGGGCTTCCTCAACACTCGTAACGATCGTTACACCCTCACAGTCGAAGTCCTTGTCTCGTGTCAAAATCAAGGTTTCACGTCCTGGCAGGCAACGACGGTTCATGCCATCAAAGGTCACACGCCCCATGAGAATTGCTGAGCCCATGGTCGTTTTCTTGAAATGTGCCAGTTCAGCAGGCAAGTGCCAAGGCATGGTGTGATTCTTCCCAATAACATGGTTATGAGCTTCCGCCCAAATAGCAATGAGTTGTTTAGACACAGTATTTCCTTTTCTTTTTAAGTTTACAATCCATTCTAACAAAAAAAGAGAAAAAGAGCTTGGAAAAAACTTTGCCAGCTCTTTATGGGCTTAAATCATAAGCATTTATTAAATTGCTAAGTCAAATTTGAGTTGAGGTTTAACAGGCTCATAGTCAACCAATTCAAAATCTTCTGGTTTGATATCAAAGAAATTCGTTCCATCAGGAACATTGAGGACCAAGCGTGGTTGGCAATCAGAGGGCTGACGTTTGAGCAGTTCTTCGGCTTGCTCAAATTGATTGTCATAGATATGGAGGTTGTTGATGAAATAAAAGAATTTACCAACTTTCCAACCAAAGTGCTTGGCAATCATCATCTGAAGAGCCACATACTGCATGGCATTAATATGATGAGCCACCAGCATATCGTTAGAACGTTGCGTCAAAGTGGCGTCCAAATAAATGTCCTCGCCCACACGACGAACGTCAAACATGGTTTGGAAGGCACAAGGCTGAAGTCCTGCTGTCTCCTCGAAGGCCTCGTAATCCCAAAGGGAGATGACATTACGGCGATTCCACGGATTAGCCTCCAACTGAGCCAACAAACGGTTAATAATATCGTGCTTCTTAACGACCGCCCCATAACGCTGACCAATCGAACGCTTGTCCCCATTATTAGCAGGTACGCCTTCAACTTCCCAGTCATTCCAATAATGCACATTATACTTATCTTCAAGGACATCTAGGCTATTTGACTGGTCTTGGTAAATCCAAAGCACTTCTTTGATAGCAGATTTGATAGCAATAGGACGAAGAGTGGTAATAGGAAACTCTCCCTTGCTCAAATCATATTCAGCAAAAGACCCTGTAATATATTTGGAATTGGCTGTAGTGCCATCCTTGTATTTAGGACGTGCTTGCTCCGACCAAACACCCTCTTCCATGATTTTAGTGATATTTTCTTTAAATATAGTGTCTGCTTTTGTCATGATTTTCCTCTTTATTCAATTGAAAACAAAGTATTTTTTGAGACTTTCCTTAAGTGATTACGGACGTCTGCGAACTTCCAAGACTAATTTTTGAGCCTATGGTCTCAAAAATTCCGAGTGTCTGTAAACAAAACACTTTATTTACGGACACTTATCTCACAGCGGAAAGTCTCACTTAACGCTCGCAATGATTTCAATATATAACAACAATTTTACTTTTCTAACATAGCTAAAAAACTAGTAGAGTGCCACTTCAATTTTACCTTATTCTAGTGCAAATGAGAAATATAAGCTATGGCAATACCCAAAGTAAGTCGTTTAAAATCCCCTAGTTCCTATCAAAAAATGAGATATAACTAACTATCAAAGTTTTTTCAAGGCGAAAGCGCTCTTTTATGGTAAAATCACTATAGATTAGTATCTTCTGGATACTCTACAATGAAGAAAAAAAGGAAACATCATATGTCTATTGGAATTGATAAGATTGGTTTTGCGACCAGTCAATATGTTCTAAACATGGCTGATCTCGCTCTTGCCCGTGGGGCGGAGCCTGAAAAATTCAGCAAGGGGCTGATGCTTGATGCAACCAGTATTACGCCGATTACAGAAGATATTGTGACGCTTGCCTCTGATGCGGCGGCTGATATTTTAAATGACGACGACAAAAATGCTATCGATATGGTCATCGTAGCTACTGAGTCTTCCATTGACCAGTCTAAGGCTGCTGCTGTCTATGTCCACAGTCTTTTAGGTATTCAGCCTTTTGCTCGTTCTTTTGAAATGAAGGAAGCTTGTTACGCTGCAACTGCTGGACTTAACTATGCTAAGTTGCATGTGGCAACTCACCCAGATAGCAAAGTTCTGGTTATCGCTAGTGATATTGCCCGCTATGGTGTCGGATCTTCTGGGGAGTCAACTCAGGGAGCTGGTGCTGTAGCTATGCTAGTCAGTCAGAATCCACGTATTTTGGAACTTGCTGATGATAATGTGGCACAAACTCGTGATGTCATGGACTTCTGGCGTCCAAACTACAGTTCAACGCCTTATGTTCAAGGCATCTATTCAACCAAACAGTACCTTGACAGTTTGAAGACAACTTGGGTAGCTTATCAAGAACGCCATCAGGCTAACTTTGCTGATTTTGCTGCTTTTTGTCTCCATCTTCCTTATCCTAAGCTAGCTCTTAAGGGACTTAATAAGATTATTCCAAAAGATTTGAATCCAGAGAACAAAGAGCGTCTGACAAATAACTTCGATGCTTCAATTACCTATAGTCGTCAAATTGGGAATATCTATACAGGGTCACTCTATCTTGGACTTCTTTCTTTGCTTGAACAGTCGCAAGACCTTAAAGCCGGAGATAAGATTGGCTTCTTCTCTTACGGTTCTGGAGCTGTCTCTGAAATTTTCTCAGGACGTCTGGTTGAAGGTTACAAAGACCTGCTTCGTTCGGACCGCCTAGATACCTTTGCCAAACGTCAACAATTAAGCGTTGCTGATTATGAAAAACTTTTCTATGAGGAGGCGCAGTTGGATGACACTGGTTCTACTCAATTCGCTGATTACCAAACCGGAGCTTTCCGTTTAGCTGAAATCTCTGAACACCAACGTATCTATAAAGGACATTAATATGACTAAACTCTCTTGGACTGGTTTTTCCAAGAAGACACCGCAAGAACGTAAAGAGCATTTGAAAACGAATGCTCTTTTGTCTCAGGAAAATCAAGATCTTCTGGATAAGGACCAACAACTCACCCTTGAAACAGCCAATCAGATGGCTGAAAATGTCATTGGTCGATTCACACTCCCCTTTGCCATTTGCCCAGATGTATTGGTAGATGGTGTGACCTATCAGGTTCCCATGGTTACCGAGGAACCCTCAGTTGTGGCTGCTGCTTCCTACGCTAGCAAGCTCATTAAGCGTTCTGGTGGTTTCACGACTACAATCCATGACCGTCAAATGATTGGCCAAGTTGCCCTCTTTGACGTTCCTGATAAGGATAATGCTTCAAGCAAAATTCAAGCAGCCAGTCAGGACCTTATAGAGATTGCCAAAGAGGCTCACCCTTCTATTGTTAAGCGTGGGGGTGGCCCTCGCAAGCTCTGGACTGAGACTAAAGGAGACTTCCTCATTGTCTATCTAGCCGTTGATACCCAAGAAGCCATGGGAGCCAATATGGTCAACACCATGATGGAAGCCCTGGTGCCAGAATTAGAAAACCTGTCAGAAGGTCAAAGCCTCATGGCTATTCTCTCAAATCTAGCCACTGAAAGTCTTGTGACAGCGACTTGTCGTCTTAGCACACGCTTCCTCAGTCGTAATAAGGAAGAGGCACATGACCTGGCTAAGAAAATGGAGATGGCCAGCCAACTGGCTCAGGTGGACCCCTACCGAGCAGCTACCCATAATAAGGGAATTTTCAATGGTATCGATGCCCTAGTTATCGCGACCGGAAACGATTGGCGAGCAGTTGAGGCCGGTAGCCATGCCTATGCAAGCAAGGATGGTAGCTACCGAGGTCTGTCCACATGGACTTATAATCAGGAATCTAAGGAACTAGTTGGAGAATTATCCCTCCCCATGCCAATCGCAACCCGTGGCGGTTCTATCGGACTTAACCCTAGTGCTTCTATCGCCCATGATTTGCTTAATCATCCAGATGCCAAAACCCTAGCCAGTATCATCGTCTCTCTTGGTTTGGCACAAAATTTGGCTGCTCTGAAAGCTCTGACTTCAACAGGAATACAAGCAGGACATATGAAACTCCAAGCCAAATCCCTGGCTTTGTTAGCTGGGGCCAGTCCTGAAGAAATGCCTCAAGTTTTGGCTGAACTTCTCAAGGCCAAACATATGAACCAAGAAACTGCACAAGCAATTTTGGAGAAACTCAGAACCCCATAAAAAGAGAATATGAAGCAATAAAATATCACTCTGCCTTATCACATAAAAAATAAAGATGTTGGAAATTTTATCTCAACATCTTTTTCATATCTCACAAGTTCTGACTTGACTTGAATTTCTATAATGTTATAATCTAGTTATGAAAACTAGATAAAGAGGTTTTTATAATTTGACAACACAACAATACCCTCTCTGGGAAGAATTACCAGGGATTGAACTCTATTTGGATCAGGTTTTGCTCTATGTCAATCAGGTCACCCAAAGCACTTTGGGACCAAACGACAAGGGGCTAACCGCCTCTATGGTCAATAATTATGTCAAACATGGCCATGTCGCAAAACCCATCAAGAAAAAATATAATGCTGCTCAGGTAGCTAGACTTATTGTCATCACTAGTCTAAAGACCGTCTTTGAGATTTCTGAGATTGCTAAAACCTTGGAAATCCTACGAACAGATGCTGAAAGTCAAAAGAGTTACTACAATGACTTTGTAGCCTGTATGAATGGTCAGTTTCCCCAAGAGGCTCCGCAAGTCATACTCTCAGCCTGTCAGACGCTTCAATACTACCGAGCTACCCATCAACTTTTGAACGACCTTGAAGGAGGAAACAATGTCTAATACTGCTACTTTTAATACTTCTCCCAACCTCAAACTCAGTAAAAAACTTAGCTTTGGTGAGGAAGTGGCTAACAGCGTGACTCACGCCGTCGGAGCTATGGCCATGCTAGTCTTATTGCCAATTACTGCTGTTCATGCCAACAACGGCTACGGCATGACTGCTGCCATCGGGATGTCCGTTTTTGTCATCAGTCTCTTCCTCATGTTTTTGAGTTCAGCCATCTATCATGCTATGGATTATAACTCACCCCACAAGATGGTTCTAAGAATTATTGACCACAGCATGATTTATATCGCCATTGCTGGAAGCTACACCCCTGTTGCCCTCTCACTGGTTGGCGGATGGCTAGGCTACAGCATCATCGTCCTCCAATGGGGAACAACAATTTTTGGTATTCTCTACAAAATCTTTGCTAAAAAAATCAATGAAAAATTCTCCCTCTTCCTCTATCTGATGATGGGATGGTTGGTTATCTTCATTATTCCAGCTATCGTCACTAAGACAGGACCTGCCTTTTGGGGACTCATGCTTGCTGGAGGATTGTCATACACGGTTGGTGCAGCTTTCTATGCTAAGAAAAAACCATACTTCCACATGATTTGGCACCTCTTCATCATGTTGGCTTCGGCTCTTCAATATATGGGGATTGTCTACTTTATGCTTCCTTAAAGTCAAAGACATCAAGGTGTTATGGTATAATAAGGAAGTACGGAGGTAAATCATATGAAAAAAGAACTCAGAAGAGATCCAAACAACAAAATTATTGCCGGTGTTTGTTCTGGTATCGCTAAATATCTTGACATTGACCCTGTCATTATTCGCCTTATTTGGGCTGCAGCGATCTTCTTATTTGGAACAGGTTTTCTTTTCTACATCATTTGCTGGATTATTATCCCAGAAGAAAGCAAGTGGTAAGCTATAATTGAAGATACAAAAAAGGTTTGCCAATTGGTAAACCTTTTTAGATTGAAGATAAAATTTTTGAAATTTCCTTAAATAATACCGGACCTTAGATGAAATTGTTCAGTGGATGATTTCAGGAATCTAGGAAGCTCCACTATATGTTTAATATTAGCAAAAATGACCTTATTCTCGTGAAAGCAAGTCATCATGGTCTCTAATCCACTTTTTTATTTGATATAAAAGTGGTAAGAAATCTTTTCCCAAATCGGTTAACCCGTAATAAACTGGAGAACCCGTACTAGCTACACCTTCACGACTGATTATGTTAATTGACTCTAACTCACGAAGATTTTGAGCAAGAACCTTTCTAGATATTGTTTTCAACCTTCTTTCAAGTTCCGCAAAATGGAGTGTCTCATTTTCTAAAGTTAAAATAATAAATACAGCCCATTTCCCTAACAAGGGTTGAGCAAGCTTGCGTAAACAGATTTCGTTTTCCATGTTACTTTTAGGTACCTTCTTTTTCTCATTATTAAAGTCTGTTACTATTGTACTACATTTCGAAAGGAGTAAAGCATGGTATTTTTTAAAACAAAAGAATTCGAATTTGAAGCACGACGTGTCATGTGGTACTGCCCTAAAGGTGGAAGTGACTTTGCCGAGGTTGAAAATATCTGTCAACAAATTAAAGACGGCAACTACGAATCTTGGTATCATGGCTGGAAAAACGGTGCTGAAAAACTATTAAAACGTACTCAACGATATTCTTCTAAAATTAGTCAAGGACATGCTTTTTTGCGAGCCAGTCGTTATTTTCAAGCCTCTGAATTTTTTCTTTCCCCTTTGGATAAAAGAAAAATAGACGTCTACCAATTATCAGTTCAATATTTTTATGAGGGGCTCAAGATGTTAGAAATCCCTTATCGTTTGGAAATGATTCCATATGAGAATATCTCATTACGTTCTCTTTATTTCACTCATAAGACAAAAACGTGCAAAGGAACATTCTTTATCTGTGGTGGTTTCGATGCCTTGTTAGAAGAACTTTACTTTACAAATGTTGTTGCAGGAATCGAAGAAGGTTATAATGTCATCATTTTTGAGGGACCAGGTCAATCCTCTGTCCTTAGAGAACATCATCTTCCATTTATCCCTAATTGGGAAAAAGTTTGCCAAGCCATAATTAATTACTACGAAAATCAAGTTTCTAAACCTTTTATCGGAATTGGTCTATCCTTGGGCGGTTTGCTAATGGCTCGCGCACAAGGAAATAAAAATGACTTATTTGATAGTATTGTTTTATATAATTATTTTCCAAGTGTCCTAGAATCCTTTAAAAATAGTATCTCTCAAATATTCCATCGTTTCATTGATGATGAGATACCAAGTTTTTTTGAAAAGTTAGCTATGTTTTACATACAAAGAAATAAGTTTTTAAATTGGCAAGTTGAACAGGCAAAGTGGAATTTTGGAGAACCCTCACTATCTTCTTTAATAAAACGATGTAAAGAATTTAAGGAGATAACTATTTCAGGGCCTGTTCTTGTACTTTTATCCACTAATGATATGTATTACGATAAACAACTAGGATTTAAGTATTTTGAAGCCATACCGTCAAAAGAGAAAAAATTAATCATTTTTGATAAAGAAAACTACTCAAGCGACCTCCACTGTCAGAATGGTTCTGCTTTTGATAGTAATGATGAAATCTTTGAATGGTTAAGTGAAATAGAGTTGCCTTAATTTATAGACATATGTAAACAAAAAGTGATACAGACCTAAATTTCTTACCATTTAGGTCTATATCACTTTCTTTTTTTATTTTCTCAAGCGGAAAATCAAATAGCTGACGTTAACTAGGAGTAAAACACTCCAAAGAATAAGGAAAGGAATATTTCCTCGGACAGCATTGTGCCAAATACCTAGGGCGTATAAGGCCATAAAGACAAGTGATCCTAGAACCGCTGTCCCTTTATTATTTTGTGGTTGATTAGACATATAAACCTCCTTTGATTGCTTTGTATAAAACGGTCTGAAACCATAAACCATGGCGAGAAAAGCTCTGGCTTGACGTTTGACATCATTAGCCAAAGATCTATGGGACTGGGCATAGATACCATTTGGATTGTAAAAAGACTTGTCAAAATGCTCAGGCTCTCTCTGGCCCCACTTCTTCCTCAATTTGTTGGGAGATCGAAAACCCTTGGTCATCCGATTACGAAAGGCAGGATCATGTGGTTGAACCGGCTCCACATCCAGTTGCCAGTGGCGTTTGAAATTGCCATAGTTGAAACTAGCACCATTAACCACTCCACTCTCGGTCACCTGCTCCGCATCGACCTCATTGAGAAAATTTCCCTGACTATCTAGAATAAACTCTACACGATTATAGAGGAGAATCTTGAGATTAACACTAGGAATCCCATCTGGATAAATCCCCTTGCCATCACAGAAAGAAATCTTTTGGTGCAGGCGCCCCTGATCAAACATGGTGAAAGGTTTCCATCTGAGATAGATGGCCAAAGCTTCCTTATCTGTCATTCCTGGCTTTCTATAATGTTTCCTGATATACTGGGCCTGTTGACTAGAGATGAGGTAACGTAGCTGATGGATTTGTCGCTCTATAGAAACATCCTTAGACAAACTATCACCAGGAAAAGCCAAATCTACCAATTTCACGACATCCTTCCAGAAGGAATCATGCGGTGCCAAGTCAGGATCAAAATAAGATAAAAGGTGTTGGGTTTCTTCTATCTCCCCAGATAGATCCTCTGGCATCTCTATATAAGCCAGCAATAACTTCAGCACCTGCAGTGGCTGGTATTCCTTTTGCCATTCCTTCCATAAGCTAGAAAAGGCTTTTGAGCCTATGAGCATCTCATCTCTCCTCAATAACATAAGTTAGTTTAATCAGTGGTCCCCTCTATGAAGTCCTCTATCTTAGCAACTACCTCTTTGGTCTGATAGTGATAAAGATAATGTGGGGCATCATAAAAAGTCAGTTCGATATTTTTCTGGTCCTTTGCAAATCTGGCCGCATAATTTCGCCACTCCTCCTTGCTAAAACTCGTGCCTTCTCCATTAGAAACCAAAAGTAAGGTGGAGATTTGTGAATTTATCTTAGCATCAACCTTTTTAGCATTTCCTTTAACAGATAGGCTCTCATTTAACATAGCTTGTGACAGTATTTGACGATAAGCTATTCGTTGATAGAGGCGTCGATCACTACTATTTAGATTTTCATTAGGCACATATAAGTGACTCGGTATATACCTTAAAAGACCTAATTGACTTCCCAAACGAGCCATACGTAAAATCTGGGAATGCATTCTCAATTGCGAATAACTCTCTGGTAGAGCCCAATCTAAGCCAATGATAGCTTTTATTTCACTTGGGTATTTTTCTTGCCACAAAAGCGTTTCTAAGGAGGCCATCGAATGAGAAAGGATAATATAAGGACCTGATACATGAGCCTTGGATAGGGCTTGACGTGTCTCAGAAAGAACCTCAGACACATCTCTGGACTTAGAGGTGTCCTCACTATAACCATAGCCAGCTCTCTCTACAACGACTATCTTATACTGCTTAGAAAGCCCATCATACAAGTCTTTAAAATCTAGAATGGGAGAGGCCGTTCCAGCACCAGATAGAAAAACTAAGGTTTGTGGACCATTTCCCTTCACAAAGACGCTCATGTCATGGCCATTAACAGACACCACTTGCCCCATAGGGTTGAGAGAGGCCTTTTCTCTTTGCAAGGCTAATCTATGATAGATAAAGCTAGCCAGTAACAAGACTAGAACTGCTCCCATCAGAAATAAAAGTCTTTTCATAAAAACATGCATGGTTTATCCTACTAAAAAGTCAGTTAGCTTAGCTAACCGACCCTTTTTTTATTCGGCATCTGGGCGTGATTTGCGAGCGATATCAGCAAGGATATTTTCTACAAATTCTGACACAGCTTCTGTATGTGTTTGTTTTTGTCCATAACGACGAACGTTAACAGTTCCGTCCTCCATCTCCTTATCACCAACAATCAATTGATAAGGGATTTTTTGTGTTTGAGACGCACGAATCTTGTATTGCATTTTCTCGTTACGTTCATCCACTTCAACACGGATACCATGGTCACGAAGTTGTTTAGCAACTTCCCAAGCATAATCTGTGTGGGCTTCATTTGAAACTGGGATAACAGTTACTTGTTGAGGTGCCAACCAAGTTGGGAAGGCTCCTTTATAGTTTTCAATAAGAATAGCTGTAAAGCGTTCCATTGTTGAGATAACCCCACGGTGAATCATAACTGGACGGTGTTCTTCTCCATCAGCTCCGATGTATTTAAGGTCAAAACGTTCTGGAAGCAAGAAGTCCAATTGGATAGTAGAAAGGGTTTCTTCATTACCAAGGGCAGTCTTCACTTGGATATCAAGTTTTGGACCGTAGAAGGCAGCTTCACCTTCTGCTTCAAAGTAGTCAAGTTCCATGTCATCCATGGCTGATTTCAACATGCTTTGAGCATTTTCCCACATTTCGTCATTGTCAAAATATTTGTGAGTATCTTTAGGGTCACGATATGACAAACGGAAACGATAGTCAGTCAAGTTGAAATCTTCGTAAACATCGATAATCAATTGAAGCGTACGTTGGAACTCATCTTTGATTTGTTCAGGTGTTACGAAAGTATGACCATCATTAAGTGACATTTCACGTACACGTTGAAGTCCTGTAAGGGCCCCAGATTTTTCATAACGGTGCATCATCCCAATTTCAGCGATACGGATTGGCAATTCACGGTAAGAGTGGACATGGTGTTTGTAAACTTCGATATGGTGAGGACAGTTCATTGGACGAAGGACAAAGGCTTCACCATCTCCCATATCCATTGTTGGGAACATATCTTCACGGTAATGATCCCAGTGACCTGAAGTTTTATAAAGTTCAACTGAAGCAATTGGTGGAGTGTAGACATGTTGGTAGCCTGCTGCTACTTCCTTGTCCACGATGTAGCGTTCCAAGACACGACGAATTGTCGCACCGTTTGGCAACCAGAATGGAAGACCTTGACCAACCTCTTGAGAAATCATGAACAAATCAAGTTCTTTACCAAGTTTACGGTGGTCACGTTCTTTAGCTTCTTCAAGACGTTTAAGGTAAGCCTTGAGGTCTTTTTTGTCGAACCAAGCTGTACCATAAATACGTTGCATCATAGCATTATCGCTATTTCCACGCCAGTAGGCACCTGCAACATTCAAAAGGTGGAAAACTTGGATACGACCAGTTGATGGCACGTGTGGGCCACGGCAAAGGTCAACGTATTCACCTTGACGGTAGATTGTCAAACCACCTTCGTCTTCTGAGTGCTCTTCAATCAATTCCAATTTATATGGGTCATTTTTGAAGATTTCACGCGCCTCGTCTTTAGTCACTTCTTCACGAATTGATGGGAAGTTTTCTTTAACGATTTTCTTCATTTCTTCTTCGATGCGAGGAAGATCTTCGTTAGAAATTTGACCAGCTTCATTGTCAGTATCGTAGTAGAAACCATCTTCGATAGCTGGACCAACACCCAAGTGGATGTCTGGGAAGAGGCGACGAGCTGCTTGTGCAAACAAGTGAGCCGCTGAGTGACGCAAAATTGGAAGGGCATCTTCGTGATCAGGTGTCACGATTTCGATGCTTCCATCTTCAGTGATAGCACGTGTAGTATCAATCAATTTACCGTTGAATTTACCAGCAAGAGCTTTCTTAGCCAAAGAGTTGCTGATAGATTGTGCAATTTCAAAAGTTGTAACGCCAGATTCGAATTCACGAACAGCGCCATCTGGGAAAGTAATGTTAATCATAATTAAGATGTCAGAGCCCTAAAGGAAGAGCCCTTTCGTCCTTTCTATTTAATATTTTTGTTGTAATAATTTGTTTCTAGGATGCTTTGCAATTCTGTCTTATGCCAACCAGCACCAATCATCATCTTGTTGATATTAAATTCTAACTCCCTACCATCAGTTAGGATGAAGCAAAGTTTGTAACCAATAAACAAACGTTTCTTAAACTGATATGACTTAATCATCTCTTCAGGCAGTGTAGCGATAATCTCCCCTAATTTTCCTAAAGGTGTAATAGAAATAATGAAAATCTCTGTTTCTGTAAAAACAATTAGGAAATAGGCATTGGCTGTTCCACCAAGTCTTTGGGTAGCATAGATAGCGTGCATAGTCTCAGCAAGACTAGCATCCACACCGTGGTCAATCAAGTAGGCCTTGATAGCTTCATATTTGAACCCCATAAATTCTCCTTCAACTAAAAAGATAGTGCCACTTCATTCTAAACAGTCCTTTTTGTAATCAATAGAGAGAATATTTAGTCACAAAGTAAAGTTTTTCTATCTATACTAGACATTCTAAAAATTTCAAAGTATCCCGAACAACATAAAAAGCGACATCCAAAAAGGACGTCGCAACGTGGTTCCACCTTAGTTCGTGTACGACAAAAAATGAGTTTGCCCTACACCTCTGATTGGCTCTAACGTGGCCACCGTTTTATGTTTGCATAAAAAGTTAATCGAGTAGTCCCAATCATGTCCTCTGCGTGATTCCCAGCGACACACGCTCTCTGAAAGATTTCCCATGACTGATATGTCTCTATGCGTTATTATAGCATGAAACTGTAATTTTTCAAGCTAATTATCTCTTTTATTAATCAATTCTAAGATTTTATCTGACTAGGAAAATCTGATAGCTTTCCTAATCCAAAAGTTTCGTAATATTTTTGATTTTCTTGACCTGTTTAGCAGAGCCTTTGATGATACGAACCGAGCCGTTAACAGGCAAGGTAATGGCCTTGGTTGGCAAGTAAGTCACCATACGCGTCAAGCGTTTCATGGTACTATCTTCACCATTCAAATCATTGTGGAAATCCTTAGAAATCGTGAGGTCCAAGTAATACTCATAGACACGTTTTCCAAAGTTTTCGGCAGAAATTTCATAGAGCTTGTCGGCCCACTTAGTCTCGTCTTTTTCTGGCGTTGCAATGGCTGCTTCCAAAATGGCCCCAGCTAAATCATTATCATGATAATAAAGCGTTCCAAACATCTGGTCCGTAATCACATTATCCAAATAAGGATTTCCATGAGCAATAATCGGAGTACCGCTAGCCAAGGCTTCCAGATAGGTCAAGCCCTGAGTCTCACTGGTTGATGCCGAGATGAAGAAATCAGCAGCCTTATAGTAAAGAGCTGTTTCGCCAGGTGCAATCATACCTGTGAAAACCGCCTTATCCAGAATACCAAGTTTCTTGGCTTGGGACTTCAGGTCTGGTAGGTAAGGGCCATCGCCAGCAACAACTAACCGAACCTTATCGTCTTCCTCTAAAACCGAAGGTAGAGCCGCCAGAACTGCTTGGATATTTTTCTCATAAGAGACACGAGACAAGCTCAACAACATGGTTTCATCCGAAGCAATACCAAGCTTGGCTCTCAAGTCCGCTACATCTTCTTCGGTAATCTCTGGACGCTGGAATTTTTCAAGTTCAATCCCCGTTGGAATGACCCGTTTTTCAGCAGCAATCTTGTACTTGAGTAAAAGGTCATAAACAATCTCGCTCGGACAGATAACCCCATCCAGATCGCTCATAAAGCCACGAACAATGTACTTAACCATACTTGGACGGATGACCATACCTTTGGCAATATAGCGGACATAGTCTTCATACTGAGTATGATAGGTATGCACAACAGGAATCCTGAGTTCACGTGCAATGGCAATTCCTAGAAGCCCCAAGGAGAACTCTGTCTGCGTATGAATAATATCAAGCTTGTACTGTTTTGCAATCTCTAGAGCCTTAGAAAAGCCACGATAAGCCACTCGGCGATCCTTAAAAGCAAAGAAAGGCACACTCGGAATACGGACAATCTGCCAGTCTTCATAGCGGTCAACATCTCTATCAGTCGTGGTAAAGATAAAGACTGTATGCCCCATTTTTTCCAACTGCGTCTTCAGTGTGCGAATACTGGTCGCAACACCTGATACCTGTGGAAAATAGGTATCTGTAAACAATCCGATACGCATTTAAATCTCCAATACTTCTTTGTAGGCTTCAACAAGTTTTTGGGCGACATCATCAATCGAGCGACTTTCCGCAACCTTGTAACCTTCTTCACGTTTGTCCACTTTACCATCGATAATATCTTGCAAGGCTACTACAAATTCGTCCACGTTATGCCCAAATGAGGCAGAGTTGTCATCAACCCAGCCCTCATAAACAGGAATATCACGCAAAACCACATGTTGGTGACTGGCAAAGGCCTCTAGCACTACGATTCCTTCAGTTTCCTCGTAGGACGGAAAAAAGAAGGCGTTAGCACCACTCATAGCTCCCTGGAAGACGGCTCCCTTGAAGTAACCTGGGAAGCTGACATTATCAGGATGCTTACCATTGACAATGTCTCGAATCTTCTTAGGAATCAGCCATTTGCTGATACTACCTAACCAAATGAAACGAACATGAGGCATCTTTTCGGCAACCTTGACGAAATCTTCAATTCCCTTGCGTTGGAAATAAAGACCCGCACAAATAACCACTGGCTGTCCTTCCTCGATACCAAAGTAGTCTCGGAAAACTTTTTCCTTACGTGGATCCTTACCGTATTTTTTTAGATCAATCCCATTTGAAACAGCAATGATTGGTGTGGTAACTCCGTAAGACTGAATCAATTTTTTGGAATACTCAGATGGTGTAATCACGTAATCGGCCTTTTGATACATGTGGGCCAAATATTTCCCAAAAAGTGGGGCCAAAAGGTTAGAACCGATGAATGAATTCTCAAAGTCTTCACGTGTCGAATGACCATGCATGATGACCTTCTTGCCACGGCGTTTTGCAGCATGCAACAACATCAAGCTACGTGGACCATAAGTATTAATATGAACGACATCGTAATCACCCAAGATGTCCGTTGTATAGGGAATCCCCGCCAAGTCCAAGGCATGCATCTGATGGTGGAGAGCCCGTCCGATTCCTGATTTTTCAAGAACCGATTTTCCTTCAAGATAAAGTAGAACTTTCATACTCTTCATTATAGCTTAATTTAGTAGAAATTTCATCCTGCAGTTGGCTTTATCTTGATTTCTCATTTAATGAGATAGGCATTCCAACACTAAAAAAAGATCGAGCATTCTCGATCTTTTAGGTCATCATCTTAGACGTCTTTACGGCGACGATGGCTATATGCTACACCCATGACTGCTGCCATTTCTGCTGCCACACCGAGGGCAAGCAAGGCAGTATCGTTAGCTTGACCAGTCTCTGGAAGTTGAGGTCCTGATTTCTCAGAGGATTGAACTGGCTTAGCTGTTTTTGGCGTCACCGGTGGAGTAGGCGGTGTTGGTGGTGTTGGTGGTGTTGGCGGAACCACTGGTGGTTTCGGTGGGACACTTGGTGGTGTCGGTGGTGTTGGCGGTGTAGGAGGTTTTGGAGGAATGTAACTATTGTTAAATTCTGTATCCAAAGGAAGGAGAACTGCTGCTACAAGCAGATTTTCCTTTTCACCCACAGTCTTGGTAACAGTCACCTGGAATTTAGCTACCATGTTATCATAAACCACATCGGCTTCATTGCCCTTGACTTCTTCAACAGTGTAGTAGTAAACACCTGGTTTGTCATAGACAATGTTTTCAAAACTAATGTTTCCTTGTGCATTATTGGTCACTGTTTGGATAACATTACCCTTGTCGTCCTTAAGAACGAAACTAAATTCACCATCTTTGAGGTTACGGCCCGTAAGAACCTTGGTCAATTCGAATTTGGCCTTGGCTGGTTGCACTTCTTTCACATAGTTATTAAAGACAGTGTCTTTTGGATTAGCGACCGTTGATACCAAAGCATCGCCATCTCGGGTCACTGTAATCCAGACAGTCGCTTTCATACCATCATAGATGATATCTTCGTTAGTTCCCTTAACTTCTTCAACAGTATAAGTGTAAGTTCCTGCCTTATCAAAGTGAAGTTCACTAAATGCAACACGACCATCAGCTGTATTTCCAACAGTTTCGACAATATGGCCTGCACTATCTTTGAGGACAAATTGGAACTCATTAGCAGTCAAAGTTTGGTTAACACCTGCCTTAGTCAATTCCTTACTGAACTGAATAGCAGCTTTAGCTGGAGTCACAAACTTGTTGTTAAAGATAGTGTCTTTTGGATTAACTACGGTTGAAACAAGAGCATCACCATCACGTGTTACCGTGATAGAAACAGCAGCTTTCATCGTATCATAGACAATTGCATCATCCTTACCTGCAAGTTCTTCAACAGTGTAGTTGTAGGTACCTACCTTGTTAAAGGTCAACTCACTAAAGGCAACCTGACCGTCAGCTGTATTTCCAACAGTCTCAAGGACTTTTCCAAAACGGTCTTTAAGGACAAATTGGAATTGATCTGCTTTTAGACCTTGCTTAACACCTGCCTTGGTCAATTCCTTACCAAATGCAATTTTGGCCTTGGCTGGTGTTACTAATTTATTGTTAAAGATAACGTCTTCTGGATAGGCAACCTTAGCAACCAATTTAACTTGGTTATCTACAGTTTCACGAACAACCTGAATAGTGATATTGGCTTCGAGTTTGTCGTATACCACATCTTCGTCATTTCCTGGAACTTCAGTCACACGATAATGATAGACGCCTGGCTTGCTAAGTGAGAGATTTGAAAAGACAATTTTACCCTTGGCATCATTAGTGGTTTCCCCTAAGTCAACAGGATTGGCACTATCCGTCACATCAACCAGTTTGAAGGTAAATTCTTTGTCCTTGAGGTCTCTGCCTGCCAAGTCCTTCTCAAGTTCAAGATTGAAATGAGCGAGATTATCCCCGATGGCATCTCCACGACCTCCAACTAAGCGAATGGTTGACTTGTAAGAATCAGAAACAACATCCGCATGGAGTTTAATACGGTTGACAGGGTTGGTTGATTCTTCAACAGGTTTTGTCAAACGGGTTTGATACCAAACATAAACCATGCGGTCCAACTGATTGAGTTTAAGCTCAAAATGGGTGTCGTCATAAGAGAAACTCTTAATCAGGTCCATAGCTGATCCCTTGTCAATCCAAGGATCTGCCGAATCAATGTAGCGGAGTTGCAAAGAACCGTCCACAAATCGTTGATTGTCAGACCAAGTGTCAATCAATCTCAAGTTGTTAAGAACACGACGTGAGTAGTTAAGACGCATCTGCCAATTCAAAAGCGTAGGATCATTCTTGTCTTGACTACCCCACTTAGAAATAACCTCTTGATCTGGAGGAGGTGACTGCACTTTACCCACTGAAACATGAATGATACGTCCCTCAAAATCAAGAGTAAGATGTTCCCCTTCATCTACTTCTTCAGAATAAAGGGTATCCAACTCCAAACTCATGAGCTTATTGTTGGGATGTGTTTGGAAATAGTTATTAAAGGTCGTTGTGACACGATTCTTCTCAGGATCAATTTGAGCCAGACCTACAATTTGATTGTCTGGATTATAGACATTAATATCGTATCTAGTACGGAATCGCAACTGCTCAGGCAAATTAAAAATGACCTGATCCCCTTCATTGATGGTCATATCATCAGGGAAAGGAATATTGTGGTAAACAACCTTGCTAGTAGCATACTTGCTATTTCCATTTGGAAATTCCATTTCCACATCAGGATTTTGAACATTAATTTCAGTTCCTGTCTTAGTCACCTTGACATCCGCTGGAATTGGACGACTTAGATTGGTAACCTTAAGTCCGAAATTATCAGATGAAGTGGAACTACTATTACTTGCTGCAGCAAGTTCGCTAGCACTAGCTTCTCGTGTTTCATTGACTGTAACAGGTTTCTCACTTAGCCCCTCACTAGTCTTATCTTGTGATGAACGCGTTTGCTCAGAACTTGCAACCGTTTGCTCTTGACGCGCAACTTCACTAGAAATAGCAGTCACTGAGATAGCACTTGTACTTTCTGCCTGAGCAGTAGGTTCAGCTGTCACTTCTTGACTTGAAGAACTAGTGTTTGTCCTTTGGCCCCCACCATCAGACTCACTGGCTTCCTCAAGTACACTCGTAGCTGGCTGTCCCGTAGGCTCTTCAGCTTGTTCTGCATTAGCGGTACTTACACCAAAAACTGCAGACGAAAGTAAGACCGAAGCAACGCCCACCGTAAACTTACGGATGGAGAAACGCTGCCTCGAATCACCGAATAGGTTATTCATGATTCTATCCTCCCATTTTTACAAATCTTAACATTTTTGTAACCCTTTTCAACCAGAATTATACACTATTTTCAGAACTTTGCAAGAAAATTATTTACCCCTTTGGAGGTTTTGTAAAGATTTCTAAGATATCAATAGATAGTGAAATTTTTAAACCCTTATATTATAGGCTTTCTTTCGGAGTCTCTCTTTTAATATTGTTTTTCTTTCTCATTTTATTGTCATAATTTTAATTCAAATTTTGTCTAAAAAATACTAAAATTCAGATTTTCTCTTCGAAAAATGAGAAGATTATCTTGTCTAAAGGAAGAAAAAAACTGCCATTCTTAAAGGAATAGCAGTCGTCTTTAAATTAATTAAGAAAATGAGCATAAATACTCATTTAAAGTATTTTAGGCAAGCTCTTTGAGAAACTCCACTAAGATAGCAGCTGATTGTTTCCCCGCCTGAATAATGAATTCGTCAAAAGTAATATTAGCGTCATGGGCTGCTGTATCACTCATAGCACGAACAACGATGAAAGGTTTCTTGACACTGTGTGCAGCTTGAGCAATGGCTGCTCCTTCCATTTCCACGGCTAAGACTTCTGGAAAGTGCCCTTTAATAGCATCAATCTTATCCTGACCTGCAATAAAGCTATCACCAGTCGCAATAAGACCAATTTTAGAGTCGATAGAGGCTTGAGCCAAAACCTTTTCAAAAGTCTCTACAAAGCTAGGGTCACTTTCAAAGTAAAGTGGCTGCATAGACATTTGGCCATAATCATAGCCAAATGCTGTCAAGTCAACATCGTGATAGGCCAATTTTGATGCCACAACGACATCTCCAATTTTGAGCCCAGGTGCTACTGCTCCTGCAGAACCAGTGTTAATGAGGGCATCAACGCCAAAGTGGTCGGCCAGAACAGCCACAGACATGGCTGACATAACCTTACCAACACCTGATTGCACCAAAACGACGTCGTGTTTTCCCAAGCGTCCTGTGTAGTAGGTATTGCCAAGAACAGTTTCTTCAACCTTATTTTCCAATTGCTCCACTAGAAGCACTAACTCCTGCTCCATGGCAGCGATAATTCCAATTTTCATATAGTTCCTTTTCAGCTTGTAATCTTGTCTGAATCAGTAGACAGAGCTATCTGACTCATAGACTTATTAGAAATAAAAGACAGCAATGAAGAGAATAATCAAGAGGACGACAACCCAAAAGAGGATGCGATTAAGCTTGTGCTGGAATTGATTGCGTTTAGCATTCTCAATCCGACGGCTCTTGTAAGCAGAGGGCTGATAATTAGCTTCATAGTCCTCATCATAGAACTCTTGATCATAGTCCTCATAATAAGGATGTTCCTCTAAATCGATTTCCCCACGCTTAGCCTGCTCAATGACATCGTCAGTCAAAAGTGGCTTACTCATAACTTATTTTCCTCCAAAATGAAGTGCATAGTATTGGAGAGCGATGATGGTTTTAGCATCTTGAATAGCCCCCGAAGCTACAAGTTCCATACATTCCTCATAAGTCAACTCATAGATTTCAAGAAACTCATCTTCGTCAAGTGGGCGTGGATTTTCAACAGGCTTGAGGTTTGTAGCCACATAGAGCTTGATTTTTTCATTACAGAAACCAATGGCTGTGTAAAACTCATGAATCAATTTAAGTTCACCCTTATACTGGGTCTCCTCTTCAAGTTCACGCGCTGCTGCAGCCATCTCTTCACCAGCCTCACCAACTTCCAGTTTACCCGCAGGAATCTCGTAGGAAACCGCCTCAATAGCCTTGCGGTATTGTTTGACGATAATGATTTTTCCTTCTGGGGTAACCGCTAAAACAGCTACTGCTCCCTTGTGGAAGATGAGCTCACGACCAGCCGTCTTACCGTCTGGCAAGAGGACCTCGTCTACTGCAACTTCAAAAATATGTCCCTTAAATTTTGACTCACGTTTGAGTGTTTTTTCTTCAAACTCCATGACTTGACTCCTTTAATCTATAACCCCAATCTAAATCATCTCTCCAATAGAAGTAAGACTTAGATAGGCTTAAGCCTACTTATGTTGGCTTGGATGATGAGGCTTCTTAGTAGCATAACCTTCTTTATTGACCTGACGGCCACGTCCAATGGCTACGCTGTCAGCTGGAACATTCTCTGTAATGGTTGAACCAGCTGCTGTAAGTGCATTGTCCCCGATTTCAAGCGGTGCAATCAAAGTTGAATTGCTTCCGATAAAGACGTTGTTAGCAATTTGGGTCTTGAATTTATGTTGACCATCATAGTTTACAGTGATTGTCCCTGCACCAAAGTTAACGTCAGAACCAACTTCCGCATTACCAATGTAGGTCAAGTGACCAGCCTTGGTATTTTCACCGATAGTAGAACCCTTAACCTCGACGAAGTTACCGATATGAACATCTTTTTTGAGGGTTGAATCTGGACGAACATGGGCAAATGGACCAACGGTAACACCTTTTTCAACCACTGAATGCTCAATCATAGAGTTAGTGATAACAGTATTGGCACCGATAGTTGAATCAACAATATAAGTCCCATTGGTAAGCACTGACTCTGCACCAATCTTAGTTTTACCTTTAAGTGTCACATTAGCTTCAATGACAACGTCTGGCTCAATTTCCACATCCACATCGATATAAGTGGCGTTTGGATTTTGGAAAGTAACACCATTAACCATGTGAGCTTGGTTGATGCGACGACGCATAACATCTTCTGCCGTAGCCAAGGCAACACGGTCGTTAACCCCGAGACTTTCTTCAAAGTCACGAAGAGTGAAGGCACCTACTTTTTCACCATTCTCACGGAAAATAGAAATAACATCAGTCAAATAGTATTCCCCTTGAGCGTTGTTAGTGTTGATATTTTTAAGTGCTTCGAAGAGGCGTTTATTATCAAAAACGTAAGTCCCTGTATTGATTTCTTTAACCTGTTGTTCAAACTCGTTGGCATCTTTTTGCTCAACAATCTTAGTCACTTCGCCATTTTCGTTACGGATAATACGACCATAACCAAATGGATTGTCGGCAGTTGCAGTCAAGATAGTCGCAACATTTTTGTGATTAACATGGAAATCAATAAGGTTTTTAAGGCTTTCACCAGTAATCAAAGGCGTGTCACCGGCGATAACAAGCGTTTGCCCTTCAAGTCCAGCCAACTCATCTTCAGCCATCATTACTGCGTGACCAGTCCCCAACTGCTCAGTTTGCATAGTGAAGGCAGATTGACCGTCCAAAACCTCACGAACAAGCTCAGCCTTGTGACCAATAACAGTAACGTTTTTAGCTGGTTCGATAGCTGAAACTGCACGGAAAACATGCTCAAGCATAGTGATGCCTGAAACCTTGTGCAATACTTTTGGAAGATCTGATTTCATGCGAGTTCCTTTACCCGCAGCAAGTATAATAGCGTAATTACTCATTTTCTTTTTCCTTCTTAAGATTTTTTTGTGATGGTTTCCTTCGAGGCGGTCTTAGCCTTGAGCCCCAAATCTCAGGGCCTCCACCTCCCACTGGGATAGCCTACGAAAGAAAGGGGCCTTGAAAACATAGTCTCTCATTTCTTAGAAAATATGTCCTCATAACTGACGTTTTTTAGGGCCTCTGATTATCTATAATCGCCCTATTATACCATAAATGAAAAGGTTTTGGCAGAATGAAAGGTAATGAAAAAAGAGCTGACGCTCTTTTTCTAAGAATAGTTATCCTATAACCATTCTTTGTATTTCTTAATATAGATATGCTTCACAAAGGTAACACTAAGCATATATAAAGTAATGATGATAAACAAGAGAATGAAATAGAGACCGTTTAGATGGCTGAGTTTTAAGAGACTAGCCAATGGACTGTATGGAAGAGAAGTCACAAAGAAAGCAGCAAATAAGGTTGTCACAACAACTGATAGTGCTGGGTGACTTTGAATAAATGGTAGTTTTGGTGAACGTAACATGTGGATAACCATGGTTTGAGACCACATAGATTCGATAAACCAACCTGTTTGGAAAATAATGATAAAGGCTGCTGCTTCTGGTGAACCATGAACATAGCCATGCCCCAAAATCATTGGCACAATGATGAAATAGAGCAAGATATATGTCAAAATATCAAATACGGACGAAATAGGTCCTATCCAAGCCATGAAACGCATGATTGATTTAGCTTCCCAGATATGTGGCTCTTTAAGAAATTCCTTGTCCACATTGTCAAATGGAAGGGCGATACAAGAGATATCATAGACAAGATTTAGGACAATCAAATGCACAGGTGCCATTGGTAGGAATGGTAAGAAAATGCTGGCAAAGAGGAGAGAAAAGATATTCCCGAAATTTGAAGAAACGGTCATCTTGATATATTTGGTCATATTAGCATAGACCTTCCGTCCTTCAACCAAACCTTTTTCCAAGACCATTAAATCCTTATCAAGCAAGATAACATCTGCAGTTTCTTTGGCGATATCAACAGCTGTATCCACAGAAATCCCCACATCTGACACCTTCATGGATGGGGCATCGTTGATACCATCACCCATATAGCCTACCTTATGCCCATTTTCCTTAAGGCTTAGGATAATTCGTGCCTTTTGGTCTGGGGATAACTTAGCAAAGACTGTTGTCGTTTCCACAGCCTTAGCCAAATCTTGATCTGACATGGTATCAAGATCACTTCCAAGTAGAATGTGCGTCACATCTAGACCAACTTTTTCACAGACAGCCTGTGTCACCTTATCATTGTCTCCAGTCAAAATTTTTGTGGTCACACCATATTCCGCCAAAGCCTTGATAGCAGGTGCTGCTGATGGTTTTGGTGGGTCAAGGAAGGCAAGATATCCCGTCAAAATCATATCACTTTCATCTTCGACACTAAAGACGTCATTTTCATTAAGCTGTGATTTGTAGCTAACACCGAGAACACGCAAACCTTGTTCATTCAACTGTGCAACTTCCGCAAGGACTTCCTCACGAACATCGTCAGTCAATGGGATAATGTCTCCCTTGTATTCCACATAGTTAGAAACAGAGAGCATTTCTTCAAGGGCACCTTTTGTCACCATGCTAACAAATCCATCAGTGTCTTGAACAATGACACTCATGCGACGACGTTCAAAATCAAAAGGTAGCTCATCAATCTTGTGGAAGGTCTGGTCAAGGTCACGAACGATGTCATGTTTCTTAGCTTCTCTTTCAGTTCGGCTAATAATGGCACGGTCCATAAGATTTTTTAAGCCAGTTTGGAAATAAGAATTAAGATAGGCTCTCCGAAGTACTGATAGGTCAAGGTCACCATGGATATCAAGAGGGTACTCAAGAACGATTTCATCCTGAGTCAGGGTTCCTGTCTTATCCGTACAAAGGATGTCGATAGCCCCTAGGTCTTGAATAGCATTAAGTTTTTTGATGACCACCTTTTCCTTGGCCATAATGATAGAACCCTTGGCAAGACTGGCTGTGATAATCATCGGCAACATTTCTGGGGTCAAACCGACTCCCACACTAAGGGCAAAGACGCCGGCTTCAAGCCAGTCCCCATCTGTTAAACCGTTAATCACAAAAACAACAGGAACCATAACCAACATGAGTCGAATCAAGAGCCAAGAAATGGAATTCATCTCACGTTCAAATGAAGTTGGTTCGTCATAAGTATTGATGGTCTGCTCAATTGCTCCCATCATGGTTTCATCACCAACAACTAAAACCAAGGCTGTTGCACGACCAGAGATAACATTAGTTCCCATGAAAGCAAGGCTCTCACTTTCAAGCAGGCTCTCTAGATTTTGACCATCTGCTTTAGCCAGACAAGCTTTTTCCACAGCATCACTTTCACCTGTCAAGCCAGACTGTTGAACAAAGAAATCACGAGAATCTAGTAAGACCACATCAGCCGGAATCATATCTCCCGCACTTAGTTTGACCACATCTCCAACCACAATTTCATCAATTGGGATTTCTTGCTCACTGCCATCTCGAAGTACTGTTGCTGTATTGACAATCATGCGAGACAAATTACTGGCAGCCTTGTCGCTACGAAGTTCTTGAATAAAACGGATACCACCAGATATCAAAACTAGAGTGACAATGATGATAGAGGTCGTTGGGTCTTCTTCACCCGGTTTAGCAAGCCAGACATTGGTGATAAAGGAAACCAGAGCAATGACTAAGAGAATAACAGTAAAGGGATTGATGATAGATTCATAAATCTTTTTGATGATAGAATCCTCTTGTCCTTTGGTTATGACATTTTCCCCATAAAGGTCACGGTTTTCTTCTACTTGGTCTTCCTTCAAGCCATCCAAGTGAGTCTTGTAGCGAGTAAGGGTTGTTTCAAGTGGCTCTTGAAGAGCAGCAATAAGTCTTTCTTTATTTGTTGACATTGGAATCTCCTTATTTAATCAGGAGCCAATCACTTATGGAGTCCCTAAGACACTAATCAGCGATTGACTGGTTAGGTGCGGTTCGGGGTGATCGTCGATTAGTCTCATAGGTTTCTCCTTTCATTTTTTTATATAGTGGGTGGACCTCAGACAAAAGAAAAGAGTCCTACCCATATACAGGTAAGACTCTATAAACTCGAGGTTGATTTTTTAATAGATTCTGTCAAAAAATGGACCGTTCAAGCTTTAGCTCCGCAAGGCGATGAAATGAGCTTAGTCTTGACCTTGGCAATCAGGACTGTTGACCAACGAGTAGTGTCTCCACTGCTTTGCGGTAGTCATCCGTATCCTTGTGGTAGCCTCACCTACCGTATTTCACTGAAAATAATACTCCTAAGGCAGTAACTTGTCAAGGGGAAAAGTTACTTTTTGCTTGAGTGGGTAATAAAAAAAGAGCTTCCGCTCTTTTTTGTAAGATATTCTTTTGTAAAATGGATTTTTTTAGACTTTCCTTAAGTGAGTGCGGACGTCAGCGTACTTCTTCGAAGCTCCATGACTAATTTTTGAGCCCTTCACTTTTTAATTTCTAGACTCAGGCTAAAACAGTTCCCCAAACTGTTTTACTCTCAAAAATTCCGAGTTCTAGAAATACTTGTATTTCTAGAACTTTTCTCACAGCGGAAAGTCTCGTTAAGTGCTCGCTTTGCTTGCTAGAAACAAGTCAAATCAGGAATGTCATTATTTATCCTTGACCGGTGTTAAAATGATGTCTCCATAATATCATCGCCTAGAGAAATTGTTTTATCATCTTTAAAAATTAAAAAAGAGCACTTGGTTCTTTCCTACTTTCTTTGCTTGATATAAGTCCCTTGTAGCTTACCATGTAAGATGTAATCCACAGATTTGAGCTCATCAACAGTTTGACAATCAAGGGCACACATGATGAGACGAAGGTCATCTTTCCAGCCATTAACGACAGCCACAACCTTATCCACAGGGTAACGTTCTACCAATTCAAGGACTGTTCGTGAGAGGCCAACGCCTTTTACTCCTAAGACCAGACATTTAACCATATCGAGTGGATTGCGCACTCCGCCAGAGGCTAGGATTTCCACATTATCACGAAGGTCTTGGGCTTGCAAGAGGGTCTGAACGGTGCTTTGTCCCCAGTCATTGAGGTAATCTCGGTTACCGCCTCTACTATTTTCAATATAGGCGAAGCTAGTCCCACCACGACCTGAGATATCCACAGTTTTGATGCCCTGAGACATGGCGTAACGAATGGTTTCCACATCCATACCAAAGCCGACCTCCTTAAGCACAAGAGGAACCTCTATTTTCTGTGCATAAGCCGCCACATTTTCCTTCCAGGTATGGAAAATACGCTCTCCCTCAGGCATGAGAAGCTCCTGCATAAGATTAACATGGAGCTGTAAAAAGACTGGGTTCATAGCTTCCACCGTCTTAATGCCCAGGTCCACAGACTTATCCACACCGATATTAGTCGCTAGGTCTAAGTCTGGAAACTCTTGGCGATAGTCAAAGGATTCTGGTGCTTCCCCCTTTAGAGCAGCACTATAGGACCCCGTCACCATGAGAATACCTGTGCGGCTGGCCACCTCAGCTAGTTTTCGATTGACAGCCCCACCCTTGGCAGAACCACCTGTCATGGCATTGATATAAAAAGGAAAGTCCCAATCTCGTCCCGCAAAATGTGTGGACAAGTCAATCTGATCTAAATCATAAGTCGGTAGAGACTTGTGGATAAGTTCCATATCGTCAAAACTATTGTAGGGCGACTGGTACTTAAGGGCATAACGGATGTGATCGTCTTTACGATTTGTCATAGGTTATTTCTTTACTTTCTTGCGTGATAATGTCTACTTAGCTGACCCCTAAACCTCATACAAAAGCTCTATACCTTCCTGTTGCCAACGCTCGACTAGAGCAGCTCGGCTAGCTTGGTCAAAGGCAAAGGCGATACCACAGTCTCCACCTCCTGCTCCAGAGGACTTAGCAATGGCATCTAGGCCTTGCTCAGCTTCTTTGAGTTTTTTCAGCTTGGCCACATAAATATCTGGACTAAGTGATTCCAACTGGTCACTGACAGTTTGAAGGCTGCTCTTAAGCAAGTTCTTATCTCCTGTTTCCAGAGCCTTGATAGCAGCTTGAACAGCCGCTTCAGTTTCACTTAGATACTTGCTTGATATACGAGATTTGGCCATCTTAACCATGTCTTTTGAAATAGCAGCTTGCTTGGTCCACCCCACCAAAAAGTGAGCTTGGAGAACTGGCACTACAGGACTGATACGATAGTCCCAGTCTTTATCCAAAAGCTCTGATAGAGTTATTTGGTCTATAAGCTCTGCTATTTTTTCACGGTCAAAAGAACGATAGGAAATCAGATCCTCGTATACGATACAAGCTAAATCTCCCATAGAACCATTATCTCCTTGCTTGAGGAGGGTGTAGCTAGCTAATTTAAAGAGAATGTCTTTGGATAAGTCTTTCTGAAGGGCTGCTGCCAAGGCATTGAGGGTCAATACCACAACAGAACCCGAAGAACCGATACCAAATTTAACCCCATCTCGTTCCAACTTTCCAGTGATGGAAAGGTCCAGAGCGGGTAACTTCTCACCACAAAAGGCCTCAAAAGTATTCAAGGCCTCTTGAATGAGGGCGTAATTTGCGTCTGGCTCACGACTAACACTATAGTCAAACATGTCTGAGGACAACTGGGTAGTTTGTGCTTTCTTGACCTCTGCTGACATGAAAATGGGAATAAATTGGATTAGGGCTGTCTGCCCAGCTGTTAAGACTGAGTATTCTCCAGCAATGTAGAGTTTCCCACCTGTTTTTACTGTGACCTGATTGACCGACTGCTTAGGCATCTGGTAACTCCTTGGTGCGTGAAACAATGACCTGATAGTCCTTACGGAAGTGGTCTGCTAGGCGGTCTAGGTCTTCTTCCAGACAGAGCACCTTAACATTTGGTCCTGCATCCATAGTAAAGTAACACTGCTCACCAGAGGCACGGAGAGCCCTAACCTTGTCCATAGCCTGATAAGAGGCTTCCGTTAGATATGAAAATGGTGGGTTAGCCGTACTTGTTGTTTGATGCATACGAAGAGCATTAGCTTCAGTGAGCTCACCGACCGCTTGGAAATCATTAGCCTTGAGGTAGTCTAACATATCCTTGTAATCCTGCTCAGACTGTTTAATCCACTCTGGGAAAGAAGTCGATGTTTCGGTACACAATTTCATACCGTCACGGCTTGATACGGGTTTCTTTTGATCTGTCAAAACCAGCATAATCATAGCCAATTTGAGGTCTGTTTCCACTTGGTAAACTTCACCGCTATCCTTGTCCCAAGCTGCCAATGGTCCAAAGAAGGACCGTGATGACGAACCTGAAGCAAACTTGGCAATTTGAGCCAATTCAGACTGCGTTTTTCCGACTTGGAAGAGCTCGTTGGCTGCTTTAACTAGGGCAGAAAGTCCTGAGGAACTTGATGATAGACCCGCTGCTGTTGGCATGTTGTTCCAAGTTTCAATCTTGACATGTTGGTTTGGATTAGTACGGAAGAGATCTAAAACCTTGCTGGCCTTGGTTGTTTCTTTTTCCCCTTGGAGCTCATCATCTATATACATGACATCACCAGTCGCATCCTCAGGCAGAAAAGATAACTTGGTTTCCGTATACATATTTTCCAAAGTCAGTGAGATACTACTGGTTGAAGGAATCATACGCTCCGCATCCGCCTTACCCCAGTATTTGACAATAGCAATATTTGCGTACGATTTGACGCTTACAGGCTTTCTATCCACGTGTTTACGGCTCCTTTTTCTTGAAGTTTTTTAGCAATCGTTCGGGCTTGGTCTTTAGTACTTGTCAGTGCAATAATACAGCCACCAAGTCCTCCACCTGACATCTTGGCTCCCAGTGCACCTTGCTCCAGAGCAGTTGCTACTAGAAAATCCGACAAATCACAAGACACCCCTAAAGATTTAAGGTGATTATGGGCTTGAGACATGAGCTGTCCAAGAGTATTTTGGTCCTTAGCTTCGAGGGCGTGTTCTGCCTTCTTACTTAATTCGCCCAGTTGGTTGAGATCTGACAAGGCATCTAAACCAATAGCCTCAACCTTTTCCACAGCCTCACGGGTATTTCCATGGATACCCGTATCAGCAATGACCAGATAGGCACCTAAATTGACCTCGATTTCCTTGAAACCGATATTACGCGTAAAGCTAATGGCTTTGTCACTCAAGCAGGTCTTTGCATCTAAACCACTAGGTTTACTATGGGCAATGGTCTCCGCCTGATGAACTAGCATTTCCAAGGTCTCCTGGCTAAGCTCCTGATCAAAATAATCAAAGACCGCACGAATAGCCGCAATGGCTACAGCCGCAGACGACCCCATGCCACGCTTTTCAGGAACACTAGACTTAATAGCATAGCTGATAGGCTGATTCTTGATTTCCAGATAATTAAGCGCTGAAAAAATCGCTGTCGTCAAGGGATCTTGAGCCTTGAGCGTCAAAGGAGTCTCAGCCGCCTGAATCTGACAGACAACCTCAATATCCTTAAGAGGGAGGGCAAGGGCAGGATGACCATAAACGACCGAGTGCTCCCCCATCAAAATAATCTTACTGTGAGCCTTGCCCACTCCTACTTTCTTAGTCATAAATTACACACACTCACAGACGAATTTGCAGGCGAGTGTCTTTCTAGATTTTTCATACAGATTCTAGTGGTGACTCAAGGTCAATCAAGCATTCAAAGGAGACAAAGAGCACCAATCTAAGGAATTTTCCTATGTCACTTCTATCTTATCATCAAAGCGCAAAAAAAGCGACATCTAACCTAGAGTGTCGCTTTGTATTAGAGATATGTTTTCAAAAAAAGAGCCTTTCGGCTCTTTTCATTTTAAATCGCAAACAAATCGTTTAGGTTTTCAGCCATAGTTGGGTGAGTAAAGATTTGTTTAGCCAAATCTGTGTATGGAATGTGATGATTCATCGCTAGGGTAATTAGATTGATAATTTCATGAGATTCTTGACCAAAGAGGGTCACTCCCAAAATTTCCTTAGTTTCAGGATTTACCACAGCTTTGAAGGCACCACGCAAATCGCCATTAACATGACCACGAGGCATGCCAGCAACTGGAAGTTCCTTGACAGCAACTGGTCCACCTGCTGCTCTGGCTTGATCTTCAGTAAGACCAACTTGTGCCAAAGGTGGGTTGAGGAACATGGCAGTTGGAACTGCTCCACGTGTTTCAAGGTTATAGCTACCATCCCCTGTCAAGTAATTAAAGACAATACGGAAATCATCTAGTGAAATGTAAGTGAATTGGAGACCACCATTAACATCACCCACCGCAAAGACACCAGGAACACTTGTTTCTAAATGCTTATTAACCTGAATACCGCCACGTTCTGTCAAGGCAATATCTGTATTTTCCAAGTGAAGGGGTTCGATATTAGGCTTGCGTCCTGTCGCATAGAGGAGAGCATCAAAACGAAACTCACCTTTGTCAGTAACAACGACAACTTCATCACCGTCATTCTTAACTTCAGAAGTTTTAACACCTTGCTCAAAGACAATGCCGTCCTCTTCCATGTATTCCTTGGCCAACTTAGCAATAGATGGCTCCACACGTGGCAAGAAGCTAGTCGCAGCATCCAAGACAGTCACTTGGCTTCCCAAACGGTTAAAAAGGCCAGCAAATTCAAGACCGATATTACCACCACCTAGGACACCCAGACGTTTTGGCAAGGCTTCAAGGGTTTGAATACCAGTTGAATCGTAGACATGCTCAGTTGTTGTCAAGCCAGGAATAGGCAAGACATTAGATACAGCACCAGTATTGATAACAATAGTCTCAGCTGTAAGCTCTTGGCGGTCATCACCAGCCACTACTTCAATAACCTTATTTGACACAAAATGTGCCTCTGCATCAATGACATCAACGCCATTGTCTGCCAACATTTTATAATTCTTAGCATTAAGACGACCAGTCACTGCACCACGTTCCTTCATGGTGTCGTCAAATGACCAGCCCTTCTCAGCCGCAACAATCATAGTCTTGGTTGGGATACACGCAATATTAATGCAAGTACCACCATACATCGCTTTACTGCGCTCGATGACAGCAACTTTCTTACCAGCTGCATTCATCTTAGCAGCCAGAGTTTTACCGGCTTTACCGAAACCGATAACAATCAAATCATAGTTTAACATTTCTGTATCCTCCTATCTATTGCCATTCTATCATTTAATTTTTCAGACTGCACATATCTGATCCGTAAATCAAAAAGGGGAAGTTTAGTAACCTCCCCCTAGTTCAATATAGAAGCTAAACTGTAAGACTTTAAAATAGTCTAGCTAGAAATAACTACTTTTTAGACTCACCCCATTTTCCTAATCACATAGAGGGAAACGAATCATAAAGCTACTCCCAACATCTTCTTTAGACTGAATATCAAGTTCTGCCCGGTGTAACTCTGCAATATCTTTGACAAAGGATAAACCTAACCCAACACCACTATTGAGCGATTTGTTTCGAGAATCTTCGACCTGATAAAAACGGTCCCAGATTTTATTGAGCTGGTCTTCTGAGATACCAATACCATCATCTGCCACTTTTAAAAGAGCCTGATTGTCCACCCTTTCAAGAGTAATGGAAATACTAGTACGAGTAAATTTCATAGCATTACTCAGCAGATTATCTAGCATTCGGATGACAAGTAACTTCTCACCCTTTATCCATAAATTGGGTTCAATAGCTACTTTAAAATCAATAGCTGATTCTGCCCACTTTCTTTCTTGTGCCTGGCAATATTCTGATATCAGGCTTGACAACGATAATCTTTCTAAATCATTCCAATTAAGCTTCTGAGTTTTAGACAACTCCAAAATTTGCTCCGTCATATTTTTCATTAATTTCGCCTGACGGTTTATGATAGTATGGGATTCTTTGGATTCTTCCAGACTATCAGCATATTTCGAACCAAACTCACTTTCAGACAAGATGACAGAAAGTGGTGTTCTAAGTTCATGAGAAACATTTTGATTAAACCGCTTTTCTTTCTCAAAAGTCGACTGGACCGATGATATCATGTCATTAAAAACTTTGGTCAATCGTGTCGTTTCAACATAAGACAGCTTATAAGAAGAGGAAACACGTTTAGTGTAGTCTCTACTTTCTGTAATCTCTTCCGCCATCTGAGTCACATCTTTAATTGGCACAAATGCACGTTTTAAAATTCGACGTCCTACCCATGCCATACCAAGAATTGAAATGGGAGCAAGAATAGCTATCGAAATTAAAAACAAGGTTAATTCCTTACTCAGTCCAGATGCGGTTCGCACACCACGAATCCACTTTCCTTTCTTGGCATTATAAACATCGTAATAATAATAGTTCATTTGTGAACTGCTATAGGTAGATAATTTACCAGACTTAAAGGAAGCATTCGCATCAAAATCACTTGGGAGTGCCCCTTTTTCAAACTCCTTATTTTGATTGTAGAGTGCAAAATAGATACCATCATCAAAGGATTCAAAATCATCAAGATCCGTAGACAATTCTACCGTTTCTTGTTCCAACTCACTTCGTGATTCATAGTCAGACCAAGTTCCTGATATGATAAAAGAGGCTACAAACATGACAATGAATAGTAAGGAGACAAACACTGTATACCAAAGTGTTACCTTCGAAATTATAGAGAGTTGTTTAGTCTGATTCTTCATTTTTGAAAACATAGCCCATGCCCCTCTTTGTCTGAATAATTGACGGATTCCCCAATTTCTTTCGAATATTCTTGACTAGCACATCAATGATATTCGATTCTCCCACATAATCAAAATCCCAAATATGCTCTCTAATTTGCTCCCGACTTAAAACAATATTCGGGTGTCTAACCAGGCATTCAAGAAGTTCAAATTCCTTAGAGGTTAAGTCAATCAGCTGGCCATTTTGAGTCAACGTTTTTTTCACAAAATCTAGACAATAGTCTCCAAAAACCACACTACTGGTTAGATTTTCCCTATTATCTCTTCGAAGCATGACACGAATTCTAGCTAACAATTCATCGAATTCAAAAGGTTTTACGAGATAGTCATCTGCACCAGCATCCAAACCCGTCACCTTGTCTTCTAGTGTATCTTTTGCCGTTAACAACAAAATCGGTGTCTTAATATGATGATTTCTCAAGTAGGACAATACCCCCAAACCATCTAATTTAGGCATCATAATATCTGAAATAATCACATCATACTGTGAAACTTTGATGTAATCCAATGCCTCTTGACCATCATAAGCCGAATCAACACTGTATTTTTGTGTCTTTAATAATTTCACTATGCTTCGGTTCAAGTCAACTTCATCTTCAATTACTAATATTTTCATAGACATCTACTCTCACTCTCTTATCCCATATTATATCATGTTCGTATGAAAAATCTCGGCTAGTAAAGGACTAGTCGAGATTTAGATTTTTAATAACTAAAATTAATCTTTTTCTGTTTCAATGTCTTCTTCTACAATTTGGCCTGTATTAGCATCAAGTTCAAGATCAATCTCTTTCTTGCCCTCAGTTAGACTAACGTCATAGACAAGTGTATTATTCTCAACATCTAATTGCAATTTTTCAATAGTAGACTTAGGATATTTAGATTTAACCTGACTTTCAGCACCAGCTAAATCAATCTTATAACTAGCATTAATCAATTGCTTATCATCCTTATCCTTGGTCAAGTCTTTCGTTTTAGACTTCAAGACATCCCCTGTCTGACCATCAATTTTGTACTCCTTCTCATTTTGACCATCAAGAATAGTAATTTCAAAAACAGTTTTTCCAAACTTAGCCTCTTGCTCATAACCGATTACCTGACCACTTTTTGATTCATTGAGAGCTTTTTCTTTGGCTTGGTCTACCGTCAAACTTGATTGGGTAGTTGACCCAGTACTTTTAGTAGCTTTAGCAGTATTAGCAAACACTACTACTGAACTACATGCGAGACCAAGTGATGCAAGTGTGATAACTGTTTTTTGTTTAATTGTTTTTTTCATGATATGTTCCAACTTTCTTTTTTATTAACTTATCAAGTTTCTCTTGATGATTTTATTTTAGCTAAGAAAGATGAATCTAAAATGAATAAATAACTTTTTTACTATTTTTTTTGATTTTTTTAGAGAGAGTAAGTGGTTAGATTTATTTTTATGAGTTTGCTGCCTAAGCATTCTTTCGCAGAAATTCTAATATCATTTTATTAAATTGATTACTTTCAATAAAGGCCGCGTGCCCCTGTTTGCTAAACTCATAATAGGAGGCTTTTGGAATGCTATTTGCAAGTTCCCTTGCACCACCCACACCCAGAACTAAATCGTTTTTGGCTCCCAGAACAAGGGTCGGACAAGTGATTTTATCAAGCGACTTATAGCAGTCAAACTCAAGAATAGAGTTGGCTAAACGGACAAATCGTTCTTGTTTTTCAACACTCACAGTCTTCAAGAATAGTTTATTAATCACATATAATTTCTTTAAAACAGGTGACGAAAATGTTTTACACATTGAATCCTTATTGAGCTTAGCTATCTCACCATTTTCTACCATTTCAATCCAGCCTCCAATGGTTTCTCTACTGATATCATTATTTCGAGAGAATGTCAGAGCTAATACTAGCTTTTTCACCTTTTGAGGATACTTGATAGCAAATAGCTGAGCAATCATACCTCCCTGTGATATGCCTATGATAGGAGCATTATCAATATGTAATTCTTGCAAGGACTGATAAAGGTCATCCGCCATATCCTCAATAGTAATGCCTTCTTCGATGTGGTCCCTTCTATCAAAAATATAGACCGTATACTCCTTAGCGTATCGATAAAATAGCGAGTAAATGGCAAGGTTGGACATATCACCTAATCGTTGCAAACTTAATCCCGTAATGATAATAAGAGTTTTGTCTCCCTTACCAAAAGTGACATAATCTACACCTGGGTCCGACAAATGATTTCTTTGAATGGTAAACATTATCTACACACTTTCTATTGTAAGATTTAAGTAGTATCATGCGTTCGGTGCATTATTTGATGCCATGATGATAATACTTACCAAGACAACAAAGGTAACTTGCCAAAGAATGAAGGCCAAGAAATCCCCACCTTTAAAAATAAGCAGATCACAAAGTAAAATAGCCAACAGCACAGCATTTTTTCTAAAAAGTTGGTCACAGTTTTTCCAAAAAGTCTCAAAAGAAATATTGGCTCCTATCTTACGAACAAACTTCACATGATAAATAATCTCAACCAGGGATGCCACAGCTACTGTAGTTAGCAGTTCGGTCAAAGAGACATCCATACGAAAACCAAAATAAAGAACGACAAGCTGAGAGAAAATAATTACTGTGATCACACGAATATGGTTGGCCACGATAAAACCTCCTAATGGCAAACATGAATAAAATACCTTATAGATACTCATTACTGCCCTTAATATGTCTACTCATTATAGCATAAAATAAGAGCAAAATTAGAAAAATTCTAACAGTTTCGGCTTTGTAGCATTTCTTGTCTCAGACCACAAAAAAAGAGTCAACCAAATCATGGTGCGACTCCTCTTTGTTTATGCTAAATAATCTATTTATGCCAATTCATCAATTGATGTATACTCTCTGTCTAAGCCCTTTGCAACCGGTTTGCTAGTAATATGACCTTGGTAGGTTGTAACCCCTTGACGCAGACCTTCGTCGTCGTTAATGGCTTTTCTGAATCCTTTTCCTGCAAGGGCTTCGATATAAGGCAAAGTGACATTGGTAAGGGCAATGGTTGATGTACGTGCTACAGCTCCTGGGATATTGGCAACGGCATAGTGAAGAACACCATGTGTTTCATAAACGGGCTCATCGTGAGTGGTCACGCGATCCGCAGTTTCAACAACCCCACCTTGGTCAACGGCAACGTCAACAATAACTGAACCTGGACGCATTTGTTTAACCATATCGTCAGTAACGAGTTTCGGCGCTTTTGCACCTGGGATAAGAACAGCACCGATAACCACGTCAGCATCTCGGACACTCGCTTCAATGTTGAGCGGATTTGACATAAGTGTTTGAATTTGACTACCAAAGACTTCCTCAAGGACAGACAAACGTTTAGCACTGATATCAAGGATAGTCACTTGAGCTCCAAGTCCAAGGGCAATGCGGGCTGCATGTGTCCCTACGACACCACCACCGATAATAGTCACTTTCCCTTTAGGAACACCAGGTACCCCACCTAGGAGAACGCCAGAGCCACCCTCTTGTTTGGTCAAGAAGTGAGCACCGATTTGAACGGCCATACGTCCTGCAACTTCACTCATTGGAACCAAAAGTGGTAGGTGACCTTCTTGGCTACGTACTGTTTCATAGGCCACACCTGTTGTCTTAGCATTGACCATAGCATCTGCCAATTCTGGAGCTGCTGCCATGTGCAAGTAGGTAAAGAGTAAAAGATCCTCACGAAGGAAGCCATATTCTGCTGCAAGAGGCTCCTTAACTTTAACCACAAGCTCAGCTGCCCATGCTTCTGCAGCAGTTGCAACGATTTTAGCACCTTGATTGGCATAATCTGCATCCGCAAAACCAGAGCCAAGGCCTGCATTTGTTTCGATTAACACGACATGTCCCTTAGCCACAAGACTTTGGACACCTGCAGGCGTTAGAGCCACACGGTTTTCGTTATTTTTGATTTCTTTTGGAATACCAATTAACATACGTTTCTCCTTATTCGGAAGTTATAAGGTCAAACATCAAAAAGATGACTTGACCACTCCCTATCTATTTTTGAAATGATAACGCTTTCATTTTATCTAAAAAACTCAAAAATAGCAAGTGAAAAATCTTCCCTCCCTTTCTAAGTCCTGAAATCTTGCTTCTAAAATACGACAAAAGAACCCAACCAATCGGCTGGGTTCTTAAGTGTAAACTAAATGATCAAAAGAATATTTTTCCTTAGGCACGTCCTCCTTTTCAATATCAAAAGTAGTACCAATTTAAAGTCCTTAAGCTTTATTTAAAACTCTTAACAAAATAATCAAAGAGTCCTTGGTCTTTTAAGAGCTTATGTTCCAAGAGAAACTCAGGATGCCACTGAACACCTATAAATGGGGCGTCAGTGAAGCTCTCAACTCTCTAACAAGCTTTTCATTACTGGTAATACCGATTAAGGGAATGGTCATTTGCCTTTCTCCTTAAAATAGTCAAGTAGGAAAAGGGCGTTTTCCACATAGTAATTCACAGCTACTGGCAAGGCCTCATCTTTCACAAGGAAATCATCATGGTGCCAGTCTGGTGCATTTTCTTCACCATTTGAGCCAACAAAGGCAAAGACTCCTGGTATTTCCTTTTGATAGGCCGCAAAGTCTTCGCCCCCTGTTGATGGCAGCGTTTCAATCACTTCTGCAAAGGCCTTAGAATTTTCAAAGATGAGTGGTGTGAGTGTCTGGTCATTGTAGGTCACGTAAGGTGAATTACCCCAAGTAATGTCAACTTGAGCACCAAACTGATTCGCTGTCGTCTGAACAACTTTTTCAAAGCGGGCAATGACATCTTCACGAACCTTAGGCTCAAAGGTACGAATCGTTCCTTCGAAAAAGCCCGCTGCTGGAAGAACATTCCAAGTATTTCCAACTTCGATATGAGTAACTGACAATACAGCTGATTCAAAGGGCGATACTGTACGAGCCACAATCTGCTGTAAATTGTTGATGATGGTCGTAGTGACCAAGACCGTATCCACACCCAAATCAGGACGGGCCGCATGGGAAGAAACACCCTTAACATCAACCCTAAACTGCTCCACTCCGGCCATGATGGCACCTGAACGAAGACCAATCTGACCCGGTTTCAAGTGAGGATTATTGTGATAACCGATGATAGCTGACACACCGTCAAGACCACCCGCTTCAATGACCTGATAGGCCCCTTGGAAATTTTCCTCGGCCGGTTGGAAAATCAAGCGAACAGTCCCCTTAAGCTCTGCTTCTCTCTCTTTTAAAAGCTGAGCAGCTCCAAGTAGAGAGGTCTGGTGAAAGTCATGACCACAGGCATGCATGGCCCCATTGTTGCTGGCATAAGGAAGTCCTGTCTTTTCCTTAATCGGTAGGGCATCAATATCAGCACGCAAAGCAATAATCGGATGACCTGACCCAATCTCAGCGACGAGTCCCGTCTTCAAGGGATAATTTAAAGGCTCAATACCTAGATTTTTCAAATAACCTTTCAAAAAGACTGTCGTCTCGTGCTCCTCCTCAGAAACCTCTGGATGTTGGTGAATCTGATGACGTGTCTTTGCTAAATGATCGTAAAATGCTTCTGTCATAATGAACCTCCCTCTCTGATTAGACTTGGTCATTGCTCCTGACTTACTTCAGTTCTCAATCGAATTGATACCATCATACCACCAGAAACAAGGCTTGAGAAATTAAAAAAACTTATGGAATGCCATAAGTTTCACTTATACCCCTAGAAAAGACCGTCGTTATGGGCCTTACAGTATTAAGCCTCCTGATAGGATAGACCTATCAGGAGATTGAAAGTTCCTATCGCACTTTAAGCCACATAGGGCTGCTAGCCAAGATAAGTACGTAAGATTGCTTTTTCCGCTTCGGTCAACGTTCGGTAGGAGCCAACTGCCATCCCTTCATCAAGCTTAAATGCTCCAAAAGAAATACGCTTAAGATAGGTCACCTTGACGCCATAAGCCAAGAACATCTTTTTCACCTGATGAAACTTACCTTCTGAAATCGTAATTCTAGCACAGCTCTTGTCACTTGCAGAACTTAAAACTTCCAGCTGAGCTGATTGACAAATAGTACCATCTTCAAAAACAACACCAGACTTAAAAAATGCAGGTGCATCAGGCCCAAGAACATCATTGACCTCGACATAATAAGTCTTAGCCACATGATAACGTGGGTGAAGCAGGGCAAATCCCAAGGGACCATTGTTAGTAATCAGCACCAATCCTTCCGTATCTCTATCCAATCGCCCAACAGGATAAAGCCCCTCTCGCTGATCTTCAGGCTTAATCAAATCAATGACTGTTTGGTGTTCCTTGTCCTTTCGAGCTGACACCACCCCTGACGGCTTATTCATAAGGTAGTAGACTTCTGGCGCATGCTCCAGTTCCTTACCAGAAACCGTAATAGTTTGAAGACTAGCATCCACATTAAGATTATCTTGTTCAGCCAAGATGCCATCCACATATACCTGACGGCTACGAATAAGCTTCTTAACTTGATTGCGAGAACCATAGCCCGCCTGCCCTAATAATTTATCTAAACGCATAACCCTATTGTACCACGGATAAGCTTGGTCTAGCAGACTAAAAAAGCCTACCTAAAAGGTAGACTTATACTACTAACAATTACACATTCACATGGAAAACATGACCGACCAAGAAGGTCACAAGCATGGTCAAGAGTCCTACTGTCAAATTACGCAACATCGCTTGTTTAACAGGTGCTTTTCCAAGCTTGGCACTGATATAACCAGTCAAGAGCAAGGTAAGGGCAACCACGACCACTGTTACAGGAATACGGTAAGGCTCTGGGAACAGCATAATAGCTAGTGCTGGTGGCAAGGAACCAACTGAAAAAGCCAGAAAACTAGATACAGCAGCATGCCATGGATTCGTAATTTCATCCAAATCCACCCCATATTTTTCCTCAACCAAGACCTTAATAGGATTTTTACTGAAGGCTTGATTGACCTTGACTTCGGCTGCTGTTTCGCAATCCCCCTGACTGAGGAAGGTTTGGTACAAACTCTCTCTAGCTGCTTCAGGTGAGCGATCCAGGAGAGCTTGTTCCTTAGCGATGGCAGCTTCTTCGGTATCTTTTTGCGTTGAGACACTGACATATTCGCCACCGGCCATCGAAAAGGCACCGGCAAAAATCGCTGACAAGGCAGAAATCAAAATAAACCAGATGTTTGATGTCGCACTAGCCACACCGATAACCACTCCCGCAATGGAAATGATTCCATCATTGGCACCTAAAACACCAGCTCTCAAAATATTTAAACGCTCTGCAAAATTCTTATCTTCCAATTTATTTACTCCTTATTTAGAATCATTCTAAAAAATATTATAACAGTTATTTAGAATGATTACAAATAATAAAACTAAAAAGTAAAATGTTTAAGGTTCACTCCAGTCACACACAAACTCCAAAGCTAATAAAGCTACCTTATCTTTTTCATCTAAATCCTCATGACTAGATAAGTTTCGGATATCCCATTTTTCTTCAGAGAGGTGGTCTGCCGCGTAGAAGAAATGGCAGAGCTCAAAGTCCCGAAAAGCTGCTAATGCCGCCACGGCAGAGCACTCCATATCGACGCAGATAGCTCCGGCTTCCTTTCGACGCTTCATCTTGCCGATGGTTTCCCGATAGGGAGCATCTGTCGTCCACACTTTTCCTTTCTGATAGGAAACCTTGTGACTATCCAGAAAAGATTGGAAGAGAGGAAGGCTTTCCTTATTTACTTCCACTTCATCACTAGCCGGAAGATAGTGGTAGCTGGTCCCTTCGTCTCGAAGAGCTGCTGTTGGAATGATGATGGAGGTCGCCTCAATATCTTGGTCCAAAACCCCACAAGTCCCAAAGAGCACTAGTTTTTCCATCCCAAATTGAATCAAATCCTCTATAATCCCCACACAGGAAGCAGCCCCAACTGGTGCATTAAAGACAGCAATCTGTTGGTCTCCAATCGTAATCCCATAGACCACGACTTCAAAATTAGCCATAGAGGTTCTTGCAATGACCTCATGGTCATAATTCTCAAGGAAGCGAGCAAAAGTTACTCTTGAAAAGCAAGAGATGACAACTTTGGGAAATCCTTCAATTGGTTCGTGTAAGTCTTGTGGATTGATAATCGCTTGTCTATTATCATCAAATTCAGTTAGTAGCATACATGACCTCCTTAGTTTTAGGACCCATTATAACACAGTCAAAACCACCCGTGAGAATGATATGCCCCCTGTCAAGTAGACAGGTTAAATATCTAAAAAGTGTCTGTTTTTGAAGGTCAGTCGTACAAAATAAATGTACGGCTGTTTTTTTATGCAGACCACTTAGACTTGTACTTTTCAATTTTGTTATTCTTAGCGATTGGGTATGACAAAGGATGTTCTGATGATAAGGCAACGTTTCTTACTTCTAGAGGCGTTTTACAGTCATACCTACTTTGTGGACGCTCTTGACAGTAAAATCGGATATAGTCTTTGATGGCATATCGGAGGGAGGCCTCATCTGAAATCTCATACATCTGATACATTTCCGATTTTATAATTCCCCAAAAACCTTCTATTGGTCCGTTATCAATACAATGGCCTACTCTTGACATGGATTGAACCATATCAGTATCTTTCAGCTTTTTTTGAAAGTTCTTATTGGTATATTGAAACCCTCTATCGCTGTGAAATATAGGCTTAGCTGTGGGATTTTTTTCAATAGCTTTGTTAAATGTTTTGAAGACTAGCCGATTGTCATTTCGACCACTTATGACAAAAGCAATAGGATAACGGTCATATAAATCAAGTATGGCACTAAGATAGAGTTTCTTATGAGAGTTAGGAATCTTAAACTCTGTAACATCTGTTACCCATTTTTTGTTCGGAGCAGTTGTATAGAAGTTTCTTGCTAACTTATTTTCTACAGTCTCTTCAGGCTTAGCAGTCTTGTATTTTTTCTTTTTCTTACGGATAATGGCGTGAATATCGAGTATTTTCATAATTCGGTGAATTCTCTTTCTCGAGTAATTCGTATGATTGAAATGATTGATCCATTCTGTCATTCTTCGATATCCCAAGATATGCGAGAAACGTTCGTCATATTCTTTAATTAATTCCGCAATTTCGCTGTTTAATTGTTCTTGTTCTGGAACTATTCTATGTTTCCATTTATAAAATGCAGACCTCGTAATGCCGAGCTGATGACACATCCAGCTAATGCTCCACCCTTTATTGGTGTTGAAGTCTTCGATCGCTAAGTATTTTGATTCGTGGCGCTGTTTGCCTAGCCTCACATCCTTCCGAATTCTTTCACTTTTTTTAAGAGTTCAACAGCCATATCCTTTTCTTCTAACTGACGTTTTAAGCGCACATTTTCTCTTCGTAAACGTTCTAATTCATCAACCTCATCATCTAGTTTGTGATGACCCCTTTTGTCAACTAAACCTTCTTCACCATCACTATCATACTTTTTCACCCACGAATACACTTGGCTATAAGAAACATCATAAAGTGACGCCGTTTCCTTATAATTGCGATTGTGTTCAATACAATAGTTGACAATCTCTTTGCGTTCATCAATAGTGGTTTTACGTCTTGTTTTTGCCATATAGACCTCCCGTTTTGGATTGTAATCCTTAAGTTCTATATTGGCATTATACATCCTAATCCACTTTCTTAAAAGTCCTGAAGAAATATCATACTGATGACCTAAATCAATAGATGAAGCCTCACCACTAATACATTTTTCTACAAGTTCCATTTTAAATTCTTTTGAATAGGAACGGTTTTTTGTTTTCTTTGTGAATCCTAAAATCCCATATTTTTTATAGATGGCAGCCCAATCTTGAATCGTCCTTGTGGAAATATGGAGACAGTTACATATCTCAGATTTGGAACGATTACCATTAATATAATCGAGACAAGCTTGTTCTTTCTCGTATGGGGTGAACCTTTCTCTTCTAGACATAAAAATACCTCTTAAGTAGATTTTAGGTATTTACCTTGTCTACTTAAGAGGTATCATATCATTCTCACGAGTGGTTTTGACTAATACGAAAAAAGCCTCCTACTGGAGACTTTTATTTAACTAATGTTAGATTAGTTTTTTGAAGCTTCTTGGAAATCAGGGTTTTTCCATGCTTCATCAATGATAGCTTGCAATTCGTCAGCAGAAGCTTTCATTTTTTGTTGTTCAGCATCGTTCAATGGGATGTTAACTGGACGTACGATACCGTGTGCACCTACGATAGCAGGTTGACCGATAAAGACGTTGCTTACACCATATTGACCTTCTTGGAATACAGACAATGGAAGTACTGCATTTTCATCGTCAAGAATAGCTTTAGTGATACGAGCAAGGGCAACAGCGATACCATAGTAAGTAGCACCTTTTTTGTTGATGATTGTGTAAGCGGCATCACGAACACCTTCGAACAATTCAACCAATTCAGATTCTTGAACGTTTTGAGTGTCTTTAAGGAATTCTTCAAGGTTTACACCGGCGATGTTAGCGTGTGACCAAACGGCAAATTCTGAGTCACCGTGTTCACCCATGATGTAGGCGTGAACTGAACGAGCATCAACGCCAAGTTTTTCAGCAAGTGCTTGACGGAAACGAGCTGAGTCAAGTGAAGTACCTGAACCGATAACGCGTTCTTTAGGGAATCCTGAGAATTTCCATGTTGAGTAAGTCAATACGTCAACTGGGTTAGCTGCTACAAGGAAGATTCCATTGAAGCCTGATTCAACAACTTGAGTAACGATAGATTTGTTGATAGCAAGGTTTTTACCAACAAGATCAAGACGAGTTTCACCTGGTTTTTGTGGAGCACCAGCAGTGATAACTACAAGGTCAGCATCCGCACAGTCTTCGTATTTAGCTGCGTAGATTTTTTTAGGTGAAGTGAAAGCAAGCGCGTGGCTAAGGTCAAGCGCATCACCAACAGCTTTTTCGAACAATTGTGGAATTTCGATGATACCAAGTTCTTGAGCGATACCTTGGTTTACAAGTGCGAAAGCGTAAGATGAACCTACGGCACCGTCACCAACGAGGATGACTTTTTTGTGTTGTTTAGTTGCAGTCATGGGTCTAAACATCTCCTTATTTTTTAATTGGGTTACCCCGTACACTGCTTATTCTACCACTTTAAGTGATGGATGTCACGAAATAATAAGGAAATAATAGATGAAAGCGTTTACACAACTGAAAAGTAAAGCGTTTTATGGTATAATATTATAGAAATTTTCTATACTCTTTTATTAGAGTTTGGAATGATTTGAATGAAAGAAAAGAGGCATTTTTAGAGTGCAAGATAATAATTTAATTGACGTTAATTTGACGTCTGAGATGAAGACAAGCTTTATCGATTATGCCATGAGTGTTATCGTGTCTCGTGCTCTCCCAGATGTTCGTGACGGTTTAAAACCTGTACAACGTCGTATTCTATATGGAATGAATGAGCTTGGGGTGACACCTGATAAGCCACATAAAAAATCTGCCCGTATTACCGGGGATGTCATGGGTAAATATCACCCACACGGAGACTCATCTATCTATGAAGCCATGGTTCGTATGGCGCAATGGTGGAGCTACCGTTACATGTTGGTTGACGGTCACGGGAACTTTGGTTCTATGGATGGTGATGGGGCTGCCGCTCAGCGTTATACTGAGGCGCGTATGTCTAAAATCGCCTTGGAAATGCTTCGTGATCTCAATAAGAATACCGTTGATTTTCAAGATAACTATGATGGATCAGAACGTGAGCCAATCGTTCTTCCGTCACGTATTCCAAACCTTCTTGTCAATGGTGCGACAGGGATTGCCGTTGGTATGGCGACTAACATCCCACCACACAATTTGGCTGAAACGATTGATGCTGTCAAATTGATGATGGATAATCCTGAAGTCACAACACGTGAACTGATGGAAGTTCTTCCTGGTCCAGACTTTCCAACTGGTGGCTTGGTCATGGGGAAATCTGGTATTCACCGTGCATATGAAACTGGTAAGGGTTCTATTGTTCTTCGTTCGCGTACTGAAATTGAAACAACTAAATCAGGTCGTGAGCGTATTGTTGTCACTGAGTTTCCTTACATGGTCAATAAGACCAAGGTTCATGAACATATCGTTCGTTTAGCTCAAGAAAAGCGTATTGAGGGGATTACAGCAGTCCGTGACGAGTCTTCTCGTGAAGGCGTACGCTTTGTCATCGAAGTGCGTCGTGATGCTTCTGCCAATGTTATCTTGAACAATTTGTTCAAATTAACGCAACTTCAGACTAACTTCAGCTTCAACATGTTGGCCATTGAAAAGGGTGTTCCTAAAATCCTTTCTTTGCGTCAAATCTTGGCTGACTATATTGCTCACCAACAAGAAGTTGTGGTTCGTCGTACACAGTTTGACAAGGATAAGGCTGAGGCACGTGCCCATATTTTAGAAGGTTTGTTGATTGCCCTTGATCATTTGGATGAAGTGATTACGATTATCCGTAACAGTCAAACTGATGCTGAGGCTCAAGCTGAGTTGATGGCTCGCTTCGAACTCACGGAACGTCAAAGTCAAGCTATTCTTGATATGCGTTTGCGTCGTTTGACAGGTTTGGAACGTGATAAGATTCAAAATGAGTACAATGATCTCTTGGCTCTGATTGCTGATTTAGCTGATATTTTGGCAAAACCAGAACGTGTCATTGCTATCATCAAGGAAGAATTGGACGAAAGCAAGCGTAAATTTGCAGATGCTCGCCGCACAGAGCTTATGGTTGGAGAGGTCATTTCTCTTGAAGATGAGGACCTCATCGAGGAAGAAGATGTTGTTATCACTCTCTCAAATAAAGGGTATATTAAACGTTTAGCCCAAGACGAGTTCCGTTCACAAAAACGTGGTGGTCGCGGTGTCCAAGGTACTGGTGTTAACGATGATGACTTTGTTCGTGATATTGTCTCAACAAGCACCCATGATCACCTTTACTTCATGACTAATAAGGGGCGTGTATACCGTCTTAAGGGGTATGAAATCCCAGAATACGGTCGTACAGCCAAAGGCTTACCTATCGTCAATCTCTTGAAGTTGGACGAAGGTGAGACTATTCAAACAGTCATTAATGCCAAGAGTGATCAAGCTTCTGAAAATAATCACCTTGTCTTTGTAACTCGCCAAGGTCTAGTTAAACGTACAAAAGAAACGGAATTTAAGAACATTCGTCAAAATGGGTTGATTGCCTTGAAACTTAGAGAAGGTGATGAGCTAATCAATGTCTTCTTGACTACTGGTAATGAAGAAATTGTCATTGGTACTAAATTTGGTTACAGTGTACGCTTCAAAGAGGACACTATTCGAAGCATGAGTCGTATGGCTGCCGGTGTTAAAGGGGTAACTCTTCGTGATGGTGACCAAGTTGTTGGTGCAGCTGCCATTACAGAAGACCAAGAAGTCTTGATTATCACTGAAAAGGGTTACGGTAAGCGTACCTCAGCTACTGAATACCCAACGAAGGGTCGTGGTGGTAAAGGTATCAAGACTGCCAATATCACAGAGAAGAATGGTAACCTAGCAGGTATTGTAACAGTGTCTGGTGATGAGGATATCATGGTCATCACCGATACAGGTGTTATCATCCGTACTGCCGTTGCTAATATTTCACAAACTGGTCGTGCCACTCAAGGGGTTAAGGTCATGCGTTTGGATGACTCTGCTCGTATTGTTACCTTTGCTTTAGTTGAGCCAGAAGAAGTTGAACAAGCTTCCGAAGATCAAGAAAGTGGTGACAACTAATGAGCAAAGATAAGAAAAATAACGTAACAAAAAAACGCCGTAAGTGGCTTGATATTCTTCGCTGGGTGTTGATTATTGTTCTCTTGGTTGTTGGTTTAGCCTTGATTTTCAATAAGTCTATTCGAAACACAGTGATTGCTTGGAATACAAATAAGTATCAAGTGAGCAAGGTTTCTAAAAAGACTATTGAGAAAAACAAGGAAGCTAAGACTAGCTTTGACTTTGATACCGTTAAATCAATTAGTACAGAGTCTGTCTTGCAGGCACAGATGGATGCTCAAGAGCTTCCTGTCGTTGGTGGTATTGCTATTCCAGAGGTAGGTATCAATCTCCCTATTTTCAAAGGACTCGGCAATACAGAGTTGACTTACGGTGCAGGAACGATGAAAGAAGATCAAGTCATGGGTGGTGAAAACAACTATTCACTAGCTAGCCACCACGTCTTTGGTATTGCCGGTGCATCTGATATGCTATTTTCACCGCTAGATAAGGCTAAGGAAGGTATGAAGATTTATCTTACGGATAAAAATAAAGTCTATACTTATGTTATTAGTGAGGTGAAGGTTGTTCAACCAACTGAAGTAGCAGTAGTTGATGATACACCTGGCAAGTCTGAAGTTACCCTTGTAACTTGTACGGATGCCGAAGCAACTCAGCGTACAATCGTCAAAGGTGAATTGAAATCACAGGTAGATTTTGACAAGGCAAGTTCAGATATTATTGAAGCCTTTAATAAGTCATACAATCAATTTCAAAGTTAAGAAAGGGCCTTCGGGTCTTTTTCAATGGAGGAAAATATGTTTTTAAATACAGTGCACCATGTTGCTATTATTGTTTCTGATTATGACTTGTCTCGAGATTTTTATGTCAATAAACTTGGTTTTGAGATTATTCGGGAAAATCACCGTCCGGAACGTCATGATTATAAGTTAGACCTACGCTGTGGAGGTATAGAACTTGAAATCTTCGGCAATAAGATCAGTGATCCGAACTATGTGGAGCCCCCAAAACGTCCGTCTTATCCTGAGGCATGTGGCTTACGTCATTTAGCTTTCAGAGTGACTAATATTGAAGAGGTCGTCCAAGAGTTAGAACAAAAGGGTATCTCCTGCCAACCTATTCGCAAGGACACTTTTACCGGTGAAAAGATGACTTTCTTTGCTGATCCAGATGGTCTTCCTTTGGAGTTGCACGAGTAGTTTTTTTAACCTTAATTTTTTAAGTCATGGTATAATAGGTGAACGGCTGAGCCTAGAGTCAGTCGTCCTTTAGGAGATTATGGAATACTATTCTATTTTCGAAAGGAAACACACATGAAATTGAAAAAACTTCTTGTTACTGGGATGGCTATGTTGGCTTCAGTAACAGCCTTTACTTCGGTTGCTCAAGCAGCAACATCATCACAAGTCCAAAAGGTTATTGATGAATCTTATGTTCAACCAGACTATGTGATGGGGTATTCATTGTCGGAAGAGCAACGAAATGAAACCTTGAATTTATTAGGGTATGATAGTAGTAAGGATACTAATGTCAAGACCTTGACGACATCTGCTTACGCTAATATCATGAATGTGGCTGACGATTCTAGTCTTCAGCTATATTCTTCGGTTAAGATTGCTAAGCTGGGTGCTAAGGAAACCTTGAGTGTAGAGATTGTGACACCGCAAAATATCACGAAAATCACTCCAGATATGTACCGTAATGCTGCCACGACACTTGGTATTGAACATGCTAAGATTACGGTAGCAGCACCAATCGCAGTTACTGGAGAAAGTGCCTTGGCTGGTATTTACTATTCCCTTGAGCAAAATGGAGCTAAAGTTTCAGATGAAAGCAAAGAGCTTGCGCAAGAGGAACTCAAAACCCTTTCTCAAATTAATGAGGAAAATTCAGGTAAGACTGACTATGATGCAGACAAGCTTAATGTAGCTATGACTGATATTAAGTCAGCTGTTGCTGATAAAGGGGATAAGTTGACTGAAGACCAAGCTAAAACGATTGTTCAGCAAACAATTAATAATTACAACTTGAATCTTTCTGATACGCAAATTAACCTTCTGGTGAATTTTGCTATGAATTTATCTAAGTCTTCAATCATTGATAGTGCTAGCTTTAAGTCAACCTTGAGTTCACTTAAAGATTCTATCGTTTCGAAAGCTGGTAATACTTTCTCTGGAATCAACCTAAACTTTAATGCCAACAAAGCGGTTGAGAACAGCAAAAATATTTTTGCACAAATCTGGCAAGCTATCGTAGATTTCTTTACAGGACTTTCTAAATAGTAAAAGAGCTATCCATTTGGATGGCTTTTTTCTATTTTTCAGAAAATATGTGAAATTCTATTGAAATTATTCCAACAATTGTGTAAAAGGTAAACATCAATTCAGATTATTCTGAAAATTTATTTTAGGAGATTCTCTTATGTCAGAAACAAGTATATCTAGTCAGTCTACCTGGCGTAGTAAAATAAAAGCAATGGGACCTGGTATCCTAATGGCTTCAGCGGCCGTAGGTGGTTCCCACATCGTTTCATCAACTCAAGCGGGTGGTTCTTATGGAAGGGCCTTGCTAGGCTTGGTTATTCTAGCTAACCTCTTTAAATACCCATTCTTCCGTTTTGGTGCTGAGTATACCGCAGATACGGGTAAAACCCTTGTTGAAGGTTATGCTGAGAAAGGTAAGTTCTATCTTTGGGTATTCTTCATTTTGAATGTCTTTTCAGCCTTGGTTAATACTGCAGGTGTTTCTATTCTTTGTTCAGCTATCATTGCTAGTGTCTTTCCAATGCTTGGTTTGAGTATTACAACATGGTCAATCATTTTGGTTGCAATCATTTGGGGTATGTTACTCTTTGGTGGTTACAAACTTCTTGATGGCATGGCTAAATGGATCATGTCAGCCTTGACTATCGCAACAGTAGCAGCAGTTATTATTGCAGCAATCAAACACCCAGAGTAAAGTGCTGACTTCGTTGAAAAAACACCATGGCAGTTAGCAGCCCTTCCATTTATCGTTTCACTTCTTGGATGGATGCCAGCTCCAATTGAAATTTCAGCCATTAACTCACTTTGGTCAGCTGAGAAAAAGAAAACTGTTGACTTTAACACTGACGATGCCCTCTTTGACTTTAACGTTGGTTTCATCGGAACAGCTATTCTTGCAGTATTCTTTGTAGCACTCGGTGCTCTTATCCAGTATCCAACTGGTAAACCAGTAGAAGCAGCATCAGCTAAGTATATTGCTCAGTTTGTTGGTATGTATGCCTCAGTGCTTGGTGAGTGGTCACGCTATTTGATTACCTTTATCGCTTTCTTATGTATCTTTGGTACTGTGATTACTGTTATCGATGGTTATTCACGTGTTAACGAAATTTCTCTTCGTCTTTTGTTTAACCAAAAGGAAAAAAATCAAACACCATTGAATGTTTGGATGACATTGACAGCTATTCTTGGTCTCATCATTATTTTCTTCTTCCAAGGTCAAGTAGCAACAATGCTTCGTTTTGCCATGATTGGTTCATTCCTTACAACACCTTTCTTTGCGCTTTTGAATTATGTACTTGTTACAAAAGCAAAGAGAGACCTTCCAACTTGGTTGAAAGGACTTGCTATTGCAGGTTTGATTTTCTTATTCGGATTTGCCCTCTTCTTTATCTGGGCTTTGGCTATTGGTAAAGCAGGTTAATAGGATTAAACGGTTTCCATATGGAAGCTGTTTTTTTATTTTAAAGGAGCGGGGGAGGAGAGATTATAGCCAAGAGAATACAAAAAAACCATTCCAATTGGAATGGCTTAACAACAAGATGTTGCTTATTTGAGACCGTATTTTTTGTTGAAACGATCCACGCGTCCGTCTGCTTGAGTGAATTTTTGACGGCCAGTGTAGAATGGGTGTGAATCTGATGAAATTTCTACACGGATAAGTGGATAAGTTTCACCTTCGAATTCAACTGTTTCGTTTGAGTGTTTAGTTGAACCGCTAAGGAATTGGTAACCAGTAGTTGTGTCCATGAATACTACTTGACGGTAATCTGGATGGATATCTTTTTTCATGTTAAAATATTTCCTTTCTGCCATGGTACTTTCCGCACCATAGTTTTTTAACTATTTTAGTTTATCAAAAGGTGGTCTTCTTGACAAGTCTTTTTTACTATTTTTTAGGAAATTCGCATTTTGTAAATGCCACTTGTCTGAAAGCATCGATTATCTTTATCAACGATGATAGCTTCAAGATTTGGTTGTGAACTAACTTCCTGGAAAATGCGTTCTAGACTTGAGCCAAATAAACGTGTCGTCCAAATTTCACCATCGACTGAGAGGGATGAAATGATGGTAAGACTAGCTAGATCACTAGAGACAGGGTAGCCAGTTTGACTATCGAAAATATGATGATAGGTTTTGCCATTTATTTCAAAAGTGCGTTCATAGATTCCTGAAGTGACAATAGATTGGTCTCTTATAGCAAGCACCATAAGATTTGTGTTTCTAGTCTCCTTGGGATTTTGAATACCAATCCGCCATTTTTTATCAGGATTATGGAGAGCTGGTCCAAAGGTTAGAACATTACCTCCAAGATTGATTAGGGCACTGGTCACTTTTTCTGTTTTAAGAAAATCTGCAATACGATCTGCAATATATCCCTTTGCCAGGGCACCAAGATCAATTTTCATCCCTTTTTCTTTGAGAAAAACGCTTTGATTTTCCTCGGATAGAAGAATGGCATTGGGATTGATGATGTCCAGGAGTGGACGAATTTCTTCAGGAAGAGGCAGCTTAGCATCAGAAAAACCAATGCGCCAAGTCTGAATGAGAGGCCCAATAGCAATATTAAGGTGACTTCCAGGTTGGCAGCTATGCCATTTTCCAAGAGAAATAAGTTCAAAAAGCTCTGGGTGAACTGTCACCGGATGTAAGCCTGCTGCCTTGTTAATTTTCATGAGTTCGGAACTGTCGTCATTGGCTGAGAAGCGCTTATTGTAGGTATGTAGAAGTGCTTCAACTTGGTCTAGCAGGGGTTCTGGTTCTTCATGATAGATAGAGACGTCAATCACAGTTCCCATGAGATGTACACGACGATTAGTGAGTTGCATGGGCAACAGTATCCTTGATTTCTTGATAGATTTGTTCGTTTTCTTCTAAGCTGTAGGAATTGGCCCCACTAGCAAGTGGATGGCCGCCACCATCATGACGTTTGGCAATCTCGTTGATGACAATACTTTTACTGCGCAGACGGACACGGTAATGCCCTTCAGGCTGCTCTACGAAAATAGCCCAAGATTCGACGCAATCAATACGGCCTGGAGTGCCAACAATGGCAGAACTTTCAGCATCAGTGACATTGAATTCATCCAAAATCTTTCGTGTCAAGACAACTCGAGCTGCACCATTTTCATCAACTTCTAGATTATCGAAAACATAACCTTGTAGTTTAGCAATTTTGAAAGGGAAACTGTCCATACGACGAGCCATTGCTGCAAAATCAAAGTCGTATTCACGAAGTTTAGCCGCGATTTGAAGTGTTTTAGGAGTAGTAGATGGAAATAGGAAGCGGCCTGTATCGCCAACAATACCATTGTAGAGAACACGAGCAGCAACATCTGACAAGGAAAGTCCAAGGCTGAGGGCCCAGTCAGTCACAATTTCGCTGGCACTTGAAGCAGTCGTATCAACAAGTAGAAGATCACCGTAGGCATCATCATTAGGATGATGGTCAATTTTGATAAGGAAGTCACCTTTATCAAAACGGTCGTCGTCGATACGAGGGGTGTTGGCTGTATCGGTAACAATAACAAGCGCCCCTTCATAATCTTGGTCAGTTACCTCATCCATCTCAGCAATCCAAGATAAGGTAGGCTCATTGACACCTGCCGCAAGAACCTTTTTATCTGGAAAGTTTGTTTTTAAAATTTCCTTCAGTCCTACCTGACTACCAATGGCATCAGGGTCAGGTCTTTGGTGGCGGTGAATAATAATAGTGTCGTAGGCTTTGATTTTTTCTAAAATAGCTTGAAATACAGTCATGAATGTCTCCTTATAATTTTGCTTCTATTATATCATGAAACAATAGAAAAACGGTTGGCCTAGGCAAACCGTTATAAAAATTAGATCTCTTTATAGTCAACTTCAAGTCCACGTTTAACCGCTGGACGGTTGGCAATTTTTTCAGTCCAAGCTTGAAGATGCTTGTATTCTTTAACATCAAGGAAAATACCAGCCTTATCCCAAATCTTATCTTGAGCAAGACGACCATACCAAGACCAGATGGCGATATCAGCGATAGTGTACTCATCACCAGCAATATAAGGTTTGGTTGCTAATTCTTTATCAAGCAAGTCAAGTTGGCGTTTGGCTTCCATGGCAAAACGGTTGATGGCATATTCGATTTTTTCAGGTGCATAGTGGAAGAAGTGCCCAAAGCCACCACCTAGAAAAGGAGCAGCACCTGTTTGCCAAAAGAGCCAGTTGAGAACTTCCGTACGTTTTGCGTGATCAGTTGGAATGAGTTTGCCGAATTTTTCAGCCAAGTAAAGGAGGATGTTAGCTGATTCGAAGACACGAACCGGTTGGTCTTCAGAGTAATCCATCATGGCTGGAATCTTTGAGTTTGGATTGATTGAAACAAAGTCTGAGCCAAATTGGTCACCATCGCCAATCTTAATACGATAAGCATCATAACCTGCTTGAGTCACACCAAGTTCTTTCAATTCTTCCAGCATGATAGTTGCCTTGATACCATTTGGTGTCGGAAGAGTATAGAGTTGGAAAGGTTGGTCACCTTTAGGTAAAGCTTGTTCAAAACGTGCACCAGCTGTAGGTTGATTGAGGCCACCCCAGGCACCTCCCATAGAGGTTGGGTTTTCCCAAACTTCTGGTAAAATATAGTCAGACATAAAGTTTCTCCTTGTATTCTTGATAGTTACATCCTAACAAAATGCTAATGGCATTTCAAGAATCGACTACGTCCTATTAGGCGCGACACCTTGACTTTTTCCATAAGAATGATAAGATAGTAAAAATTATTTTTTATCTGATAAAAAACATATTGTTTAGAGAGGAAGAAAAGAATGACTGCTATTGATTTTCATAAGTTGGCTAAAACAGAACTACACTGCCATTTGGATGGTTCTCTATCATTGGAAACCATTCGCCACCTAGCTGACTTGGCACAGATTGAGTTACCTGAGGACGATGCGGAGCTCAAACACCATGTGACAGCACCGGCTACCTGTGAGAGTCTCCTAGATTATCTTGAGGCTTTTGATTATATTCGTCCTTTGCTTCAAACAAAGGAAGCTTTGACCATTGCGGCTTATGATGTTGCTAAACAGGCTGCTCTTGAAAATGTTATCTATATTGAAGTGCGTTTTGCTCCAGAATTGTCGATGGATAAGGGATTGACTGTCGCTGAAACCATTGATGCTGTTTGTCAAGGCTTACGTCAAGCTCAAGAAGAATTTGGTATTGTAGCCAAGGCTCTAGTTTGTGGCATGCGCCAATCAGATCAAGAATTAACGGCTCGTATTCTTGATGAAGCAAATGAAGTTGAAAATAGTGACTTTGTTGGTTTTGATTTTGCCGGAGATGAGCATCATTATGGACCTAAAGCGATTAAACCTCTAATTGAACAAGTCCAAAGTTACAACCGTCCGATGACTTTCCATGCTGGTGAGTGTGGCTGCCCCGCCTTTTTGGCTGAGTCGATTGCCATGGGAATTAAGCGTAATGGACATGCAACGATCTTGGCTCAAGAGCCTGAGCTTTTGGAAGAGTTTGTCAAAAATGGTGTCACAGGAGAGTTATGTTTAACAAGTAATCTCCAGACCAAGGCAGCCGTTACAGTTGATGATTTTCCTTATCTAAAAATGAAAGCGGCAGGTGCTAATATTACTATTAATACGGACAATCGTACCGTTTCTGATACAAACCTGACCAAAGAGTACGAACTCTATCACAAGCATTTTGATAGCTCAGTTCAAGACTTCTATGCCCATAATAAGACGGCAATCGAAGCGTCATTTGCTAGTGATGAGGAGAAAGCAGAACTTCTTGAAAAATTGGCTAAAGCCTATTCATAAGAAACTTTTAGACTGGTAAAACTTTATCAGGAAGATAAGATTGAGCCATTTGGAATACCAGTCAAACCTAGCATAAAAATAAGGGAGAGAGGCGAACTTTTTTCAAAAATTGTTCAGTCTCCCTCCCTTTTACGCTTGGAATTATGATAAAATAAGTACAATACATATTTTAGAGGAGACTGGTTTGGCACAACTTTATTTTCGCTACGGCACCATGAATTCTGGGAAATCCATTGAAATTCTTAAGGTTGCCTATAATTACGAAGAACAAGGGAAACCAGTAGTATTGTTGACCAGTCGTTTGGATAATCGAGATGGGGTCGGCTATATCTCTAGTCGTATTGGCATGAAACGGAAGGCCTATCCTATTGGTGATGATACGGATATTTTTGGTTACATTGCTCATATGGATCCACGACCTTACTGCGTTTTAGTTGATGAGGCTCAGTTTTTGACCCGTGCGAATGTCTATGATTTGGCACGAATTGTTGATGAGTTAGATATCCCAGTGATGGCTTTTGGTCTCAAAAATGATTTTCAGAACAATCTCTTTGAAGGTTCTAAATATCTTTTGCTTTTGTCTGATAAGATTGATGAAATCAAGACTATTTGTCATTATTGCTCGAGAAAGGCAACCATGGTTCTTCGTATGGAAGATGGTAAGCCAGTTTATGAGGGAGCACAAGTTCAAATTGGAGGACACGAGAGTTATATCTCCGTTTGCCGAAAGCACTGGTTTAATCCACCTCAAGAAAACATAATCCCTTTGAATAAGGCTGAAAACGACTATTAGTTATATAAGGAGTAAAGATAACAAATGAGTATTTATGATCAGTTACAAGCGGTTGAAGACCGTTATGAGGAATTGGGTGAATTGCTTAGTGACCCTGAAGTCGTTTCAGACACTAAACGCTTCATGGAGTTGTCGCGTGAAGAGGCAAATACTCGTGAAACTGTGACAGCATACCGTGAGTACAAGCAAGTCATCCAAAGTATCTCAGACGCTGAAGAGATGATTAAGGAAGCAAGTGGTGATCCTGACTTGGAAGAAATGGCTAAGGAAGAACTCAAAGAATCCAAAGCCGCTAAAGAAGAGTACGAAGAACGCTTGAAAATTCTTCTCTTGCCAAAAGACCCTAATGATGACAAGAATATCATCCTCGAAATCCGTGGAGCCGCAGGTGGTGATGAAGCTGCCTTGTTTGCAGGTGACCTTTTAGCTATGTACCAAAAATACGCAGAAACACAAGGTTGGCGCTTTGAGGTCATGGAAGCTTCTTATAATGGTGTCGGTGGTATCAAAGAAGTGGTTGCCATGGTTTCAGGACAATCAGTCTACTCAAAACTCAAATATGAATCAGGAGCACACCGTGTACAACGTGTGCCTGTGACTGAGAGCCAAGGTCGTGTTCATACCTCTACAGCAACTGTTTTGGTTATGCCAGAAGTTGAAGAAGTAGAGTACGAAATTGATCCTAAGGACCTTCGTGTCGATATCTATCACGCATCTGGTGCTGGTGGTCAGAACGTCAATAAGGTTGCGACTGCGGTTCGTATGGTTCACATTCCTACTGGAATCAAAGTAGAGATGCAAGAAGAACGTACACAACAGAAGAACCGTGATAAAGCCATGAAGATTATCCGTGCGCGTGTTGCGGACCACTTTGCACAAATCGCTCAAGATGAACAAGATGCTGAGCGTAAGTCTACTGTTGGTACAGGAGATCGTTCAGAGCGTATCCGTACTTACAACTTCCCACAAAACCGTGTAACGGATCACCGTATTGGTTTGACCCTTCAAAAACTAGATACGATTTTGGCTGGGAAACTAGATGAAGTTGTGGATGCCTTGGTTCTTTATGATCAAACGCAAAAATTGGAAGAGCTTAACAAATGATTCTAGCGGATGTTCTGGCTGACTATGAGAAGCAGCTTGAGGCAGTTGGAGAAGAGCCAGAGGCCCTTTCCTTTGTTTATCGTGGTTTGAAGCAGTGGGACTTGACTCATTTTGTTCTTCAATTGCGTCAGGAAGTTTCAGAGGAAGATGCTGAGCTATTAGCTCATGCATTTAGCCAACTAAAGAAACACAAGCCTGCTCAGTATATCTTGGGCTATGAAGACTTTCATGGTTTACGTTTTCAGGTTGATGAACGTGTCTTGATTCCACGTCCTGAAACTGAAGAACTAGTGGACTTGATTTTAGCGGAAAATCCAAGCACAGAGCTTAAGGTTCTTGATATCGGAACTGGGAGTGGTGCTATTTCGGTATCCCTGAAAAAGAGTCGCCCCCTTTGGCAAGTAACAGCTAGTGACTTATCAGTGGATGCGATAGAGCTTGCTCAGGAGAATGCTAAGCTAAATCAGGTAGCCATCAGCTTTGTTCAATCAGATGTTTTCGAAAATATTTCTGGCAGTTTTGATATCATTGTGTCAAATCCTCCCTATATTTCTGAAAATGATAAGAACGAAGTTGGTATCAATGTCTTGGCTAGCGAGCCAAAGATGGCCTTGTTTGCTGATGAAGAGGGACTTGCCATTTATAGACAGATTATTGAGGAGGCAGATAAGTATTTGACTCCTAGTGGAAAGCTCTACTTTGAAATTGGCTATAAGCAGGGCCGTGATTTGAAGAAACTCTTGTCTCTACATTTTCCTGATAAGCGTGTGCGTGTTCTTAAGGACCAATTTGGGCAAGATAGAATGGTCGTGATGGATGATGAAAAGTAATAAAGTGTTAAGAGAAATCTTGGCTGACGGTGGAGCAGTTGTCCTTCCTACAGAGACTGTTTATGGTCTATTTGCTAAGGCTTTAGATGAGCAAGCTGTTGACCATGTTTATGAGCTAAAAAATCGTCCCAGAGATAAAGCCATGAATTTGAATGTCGCTTCTTATGAAGATATCTTGTCCTATTCAAAAGATCAACCCAAGTATTTGAAACAATTGTATGATGCTTTTTTGCCTGGACCTTTGACTATCATTTTAAAGGCTAATGATCAAGTCCCTAAGTGGATTAATTCAGGATTGGCGACAGTTGGCTTCCGTTTGCCAGACCATCCTGTCACTAGAGAGCTGATTCAAGCGGAAGGGCCTTTGATTGGTCCATCTGCTAATAAGTCTGGGAAGGCTAGTGGTCGTTATTTCGACGATATTAGAGTACAATTTGATTTTCAGGTGACTGGCTATCAAGATGATGATGCCTTGTTAGGTGTAGATTCGACGATTTTGGATTTGTCTGTTTCACCTGCTAGGATTCTCAGACAAGGGAAAATTACAAAAGAAGACCTATTGGCGGCTCTACCAGAGTTGACCATAGAATAAATGACTAACAGAGACCTATGGAAGTGTGAGATAACTTCCAACTATATGTGGGTGAGTTGATTGAAACCCCCTTAGACCTCAAAGGAGACCTCTATGATTTTTGATAAAGAAGATTACAAAGCATTTGACCCTGAACTATGGAATGCCATCGATGCTGAGGCAGAACGTCAGCAAAACAATATTGAATTAATTGCCTCTGAAAACGTTGTTTCTAAAGCCGTTATGGCCGCTCAAGGAACTCTCTTGACTAACAAGTACGCAGAAGGCTATCCGGGTAAACGTTACTATGGTGGTACAGACGTGATTGATGTGGTTGAGTCTCTTGCTATTGAGCGTGCCAAAGAACTTTTTGGAGCAAAATTTGCCAACGTGCAACCTCACTCAGGTAGCCAAGCCAATGCTGCGGTTTATATGTCTTTGATTCAACCAGGTGATACGGTTATGGGAATGGATTTGTCAGCGGGTGGTCACTTGACACATGGTGCACCAGTTAGCTTCTCTGGCAAGACCTATAACTTTGTGGCTTACAATGTTGATAAGGATACTGAACTCCTTGATTATGATGCCATTCTTGCGCAGGCTAAAGAAGTGCAACCAAAACTCATCGTGGCTGGTGCTTCAGCTTACTCTCGTATCATTGATTTTGCTAAATTCCGTGAAATTGCTGATGCTGTAGGTGCTTACCTCATGGTAGATATGGCTCACATTGCAGGTCTTGTAGCCTCTGGTCATCATCCAAGTCCAGTTCCTCATGCACATGTGACAACTACAACAACCCACAAGACGCTTCGTGGTCCTCGTGGTGGTTTGATTTTGACTGATGATGAAGATATCGCTAAGAAATTGAATTCTGCAGTCTTCCCTGGTTTGCAAGGTGGCCCTTTGGAACACGTTATTGCTGCTAAGGCTGTTGCTCTTAAAGAAGCACTCGACCCTGCCTTTAAGGAATACGGTGAAAATGTTATCAAGAATGCAGCTGCTATGGCTGATGTTTTCAATCAACATCCAGATTTCCGCGTTATTTCAGGCGGTACTAACAATCACCTTTTCTTGGTTGATGTTACTAAAGTTGTCGAAAATGGTAAGGTTGCGCAAAACGTTCTTGAAGAAGTTAATATTACTTTGAACAAGAATGGTATCCCTTACGAGCAGTTGTCTCCATTCAAGACATCTGGTATCCGTGTTGGTAGTCCAGCCATTACGAGTCGTGGTATGGGTGAAGCTGAGAGCCGTAAAATTGCTGAATTAATGGTTCAAGCTTTGGAAAATCATGATAAACCTGAAGTTTTGGAACGCATTCGTGGAGAAGTTAAAGCTCTTACAGATGCCTTCCCACTCTATTAAAAGACTATGTTAGATTTATATATTAAACGCATTATTATTCACCAGTTTTCGCCAAATGATACGGAGCTGGTTTTAGCTGAAGGGCCTCTTGAAATAACGCCTCGCTTAGATGAGTATTTTCGAAAGAAACTCTCTAAAGTTTTCTCAGATGAGGCTAAACGGGGCTATTTCGATGCGGAAAATGTTTTTATCAGTCATCTAGGAGATGATTTGATGGAAAGTTCTGTTAAAATTTCCCAACTTTGGAAGGAAGAATTTGTCATTTCTGAAGATCAAAAGACCAATGATTTGGTCTTTATTCAGTTTGATAAAGAAGGGCAAGAATATTTTGCTTTCTTGCGTATTGCTCTCAAGGACAGTTTGATTCATTCTTTGGGAGATAGTCAGCATCCTATTCAATTGTCACAAAATAATTTGCCATCTGCGGCCCAGACACCTGATGAAGCTTTGGTAATTAATCGTAGTAGTAAGCAGTATTATTTGATTGAAAAGCGAATCAAGCATAATGGAAGCTTTGCCAATTATTTCTCTGAGAATCTCTTGCAGGTCCAACCTGAGCAGTCTGTAAAAAAATCAATTAAGATGGTTGAAGATACTGCCCAGAAGATTGCCGAGAATTTTAATCAGGATGACTTTAACTTCCAAGGAAAAATGAAATCTGCTATTTTCAATAATTTGGAAGAAGATCAAGAGTTATCACCTGAAAAATTGGCAGACCAGCTCTTTGATAATAATTTGACAGCTCGTTTGACTTTCGTTGATGAGCTCAAAGAGGTTATACCTGAGCCTATTTCGGTATCAGATATTGACCATTCACGTCAAATTAAGAAATTGGAGAATCAAAAATTATCGTTATCGAACGGAATTGAGTTAATCGTGCCTAATAATGTGTATCAGGATGCTGATAGTGTTGAATTTATTCAAAATCCTGATGGCACCTACTCTATTCTCATCAAAAATATCGAGGATATCATCAATAAATAATATGTTTAAATGGATAAGACGTCTGGCAGTTTTTGTCGTAGTCCTCATCTTAGGTATCCAATGTTATCGAATCCATGCCAATGTTCAACATGTCTTAACCTATGAATCCATGGTTAAGGAGGTATTGGCTGAGGACGACATTGATAATACAACCAATGTCGATTTGGTGTTGGCTATGATTTACACAGAAACCAAGGGGAAGACAGATGACGTGATGCAGTCCAGTGAAAGTTCTACAGGGGTGACTAACTCCATCACAGATCGAAAAGAAAGTATTCGTCAAGGGGTGACGGTGCTGTCAGAAAATCTGGAAGAAGCTGCCCACCATAAGGTGGATCCTTGGACAGCAGTACAAGCTTATAATTTTGGTAAGGCCTATATCGATTATGTGGCTGATAATGGTGGAGTTAACACCGTCGAATTAGCAAAAGCTTATTCAAAAAATGTCGTTGCTCCGAGTCTAGGAAATATCAGTGGAGAAACTTACACCTATTACCAACCGGTTGCCATGTACTATGGTGGCGGAAAACTTTATACAAATGGCGGAAATATTTATTACGCCAAAGAAGTGCAGTTTAACCTCTTTTTGATGCGTATGTTCTCTCGTCTCTAAGAGGATACGCTTCATTCTTAAGGAAAGACAAATGAAAGCATTATTAGTTTATTTTAGAGGATACGTCAAAGACAGTATCCTGGGACCCGCTTTTAAATTAATCGAAGCCAGTTTCGAACTCTTGGTCCCTCTAGTGATTGCTGGAATTGTCGACACAACTATTCCAAATAAAGACCAAAATCATCTGTTTATGATGATTTTTCTCTTGTTCGGACTTGCCGTTATTGGGGTTGTTGTTGCTATTTCAGCACAGTATTTTTCATCCAGAGCAGCAGTTGGCTATGCCCGAGGTTTAACCAATGATTTGTATGCGAAGATCATGCGTTTATCAAAGGAAAAGCGGGATGAGATTGGAACGTCAAGTTTGGTGACACGTTTGACTGGTGATACCTTTCAAATCCAAACGGGCATCAATCAATTTTTGAGGCTCTTTTTGAGGGCACCGATTATCGTGACGGGAGCCATTATTATGGCATTCCGAATCAGTCCACGCTTGACCATTTGGTTTCTTGGCATGGTCTTGGTATTGACCCTTATTATTGTAATAGCAAGTCGCATCGTCAATCCTTTATACGCCAAGATTCGAGTGATTAATGAATCAATTGTTACCAATACGCGTCAACAACTTGAAGGTATGAGGGTTATTCGGGCTTTTGATCGGAGTGAGCGTGAATTAGATAATTTTACTGCCGTCAATAAAGACTTGAAGAAGTGGCAGCTCAAAACAGGAGTGATAGCAAGTCTCATTAGTCCTTTGACTTTCTTGGTTGTTAATATGACCTTGATTGCTATCCTTTGGCAGGGAAATCTGCAAATTCAAGCTGGCCTTTTGTCTCAAGGGATGCTGATTGCTCTGGTCAATTATCTCTTGCAAATTTTGACGGAGCTCCTTAAATTAGCCATGATGTTGACCAATCTAAACCAAAGTTTTATTTCAGCGAAACGGGTAAAAGCTATTTTTGAACTCCAAGATGAGGATATTGAAGCACCTTTAGAAGTCCGAACTTCTAGTCAGGCTTCTACAGTGCTAGCTATTGATCAGATGACCTTTACCTATCCTACAGCTAGTTCGCCATCACTCCAAGAGATTCATGTAAGTCTTACTCAAGGTCAGTCACTAGGTATTATTGGTGGTACAGGTTCGGGTAAATCGACATTGGTGAACTTAATCATGAACTTATATCAGCCTCAGATTGGTTCATTAGCTATTTTCAAAGATCAAAAATCACCAAAAAATCTTAAAGAGTGGCGTTCTTGGGTTGCCTATGTCCCGCAAAAAGCTGAGTTATTTAGAGGAACCATTCGTTCAAACTTGTCATTAGGGCTTGACCACGAACCGAGTGAGCAAGAACTCTGGCATGCGCTTGACATGGCTCAGGCTGCTGATTTTGTAAGGGATAAGGACCTTGGTTTAGATGAGCCAGTTGAGTCATTTGGCCGTAATTTTTCGGGGGGTCAACGTCAACGTTTGACTATTGCGCGTGCGCTGATGAGACCAGCACCATTCTTGATTTTGGATGACTCCACCTCAGCCCTAGATTACTTGACTGAAAGTCGCTTACTAGCGGCTATCAGAGACAATCTTAAATCAACGAGTCTGATTATTATTTCGCAAAGAACAAATAGTCTAAAAGCTGTTGATCAAATTTTGGTGCTTGATAAGGGACATCAAGTTGGCTTGGGTAATCATGAAGAATTGCTTGCCACAAATAAACTCTATCAAGACATTCATTATTCTCAACATCAAAAGGAGGTCGCTGATGAAGGCTAGAAATAATAAATCAACGCTTAAACGTTTAAGTAGAGATATCTTAAGTCAGCGCTACCTCTTTGCCTTAGCAACTGTTGGGACCATTATTCAAGTTGCCTTAACGGTTTACTTACCTATCTTAATTGGTGATGCAGTGGACGCTGTTCTTAAGATGAACGCCGTTCTATTGATGTCACGTTTAATTTGGCAGATGCTTGTAGTTATCTTAGCTAATAGTGCAATCCAGTGGCTTAACCCTTTGATTTATAATCGATTAATTTATTCATATAGCGAAAGTTTACGTGAACGAGTCATGATGAAAATTCATGCTATGCCACTTAGTTACCTTGATCGTCAAGGAACTGGAGACATGGTTAGCCGTGTGACTACAGATAGCGATCAGTTAAACAACGGACTTCTCATGGTCTTTAACCAATTTTTCGTTGGGCTTTTGACTATCTTTGTCATAATCATTACCATGGCTCGGTTAGACTGGTTCATGATGCTCTTAGTTCTAGTGATGACGCCTCTGTCAATGCTTGTGGCACGTTTTATCGCAAAGAAGAGCTATCAACTCTATCGCAATCAAACTAAATGGCGAGGTGTGCAGACTCAGTTGATTGAGGAAAGTCTGACTCAAGAAGCTTTAGTACAGAGTCTAAATGCTCAAGACCAGATGGTTAGGAGTTTTAAAGACGTCAATGGTAAGTATGCTGATTATTCACAGGGTGCTATCTTTTATTCGTCAGCGGTTAACCCAGCTACACGTTTTGTTAATAGTCTAATCTATGCTCTCATTGCAGGTGTTGGTGCTTATCGAATCATGTCGGGTGGCGCTTTTACAGTGGGACAATTGACTACCTTCCTAAATTATGTCACCCAGTATACCAAACCTTTTAATGATATCTCATCTGTTCTATCTGAACTTCAAAGTGCTTTGGCCTGTGCTGATCGCCTTTATATGATATTGGATGAAGAGGAAATAACAGAAACAGGTAAGGCGGTCTTGGAAGAAGCAGATGTGCAGGGACGTTTTCAATTTGACCATGTCCAATTTGGCTATTTGCCTAATAAACCTCTTATCAAGGATTTGAGCATTGATATCCCTGCCGCAAGTACTGTTGCCATTGTTGGTCCAACAGGAGCGGGGAAATCTACCTTGATTAACCTACTTATGCGTTTCTATGATTTGGATAAGGGGAACATTCTACTGGACGGTAGACCTATTACAGATTATACTCGTGAGAGTCTTCGGAAACAGATTGGGATGGTTTTGCAGGAAACTTGGCTTGAGGTCGGCACTATTCATGATAATATTGCCTATGGAAATCCAGAAGCCAGTCGTGAAGAAGTCATAGCAGCGGCCAAGGCTGCCAATGCTGATTTCTTTATTCAGCAGTTGCCTCAAGGCTACGACACCTACTTGAATGATGCGGGGCAATCCCTTTCTCAGGGACAACGTCAGCTTTTGACCATTGCTCGCATATTTGTCAATGTGCCTAAAATCTTAATTTTGGATGAAGCCACTTCTAGTATCGATACTCGTACAGAGCTTCTCATTCAAGAGGCCTTCGCTAAATTAATGAAATGTCGAACAAGTTTCATCATTGCCCATCGATTATCTACCATAGAGAATGCGGACCTTATTTTGGTCATGAATAATGGAGATATCGTTGAACACGGAACCCATGAACAACTGATGCAAGCTAAGGGAATGTACTATCGTATGCAGACGGCCCAAAAGACACAAAATAGTTAAATCCGACAGAGCTTTTAAGCTCTGTTTTTTATGATTTTAGCCAATCATTTATCACGGAAGCTTATTAATGAAAAAGAAATGAAATTTAGTTATTTTTTCTTTTTTATTGGAAAAAATACTGATAAGATGGTAAACTAAAGAGGATATTATATAAAAAAAGGTATCGAAAATTAGAATGTTAAAACATAAAAACGTCCTAGTGTTTTTAGGACAAACCTTGCTTTATTTCGCCATTTTTATGGCCCTAATTTATCTCTACAATTACCTAGGACAAGGTCAAGGTAATTTTATCTATAACGAATTTTAGGAAGAATAATGACGAATACAAAAATTAAAGATATGATCGAAACGATTGAGCAGTTTGCTCAATCACAACCTGACTTTCCTGTTTACAATATTTTAGGGGAAGTTCACACTTACGGTGACTTAAAAGCTGACTCGGATAGCCTAGCTGCCAAGATTGATAGTCTTGATATTCCAGAAAAATCACCTGTTGTGGTTTATGGCGGTCAAGAGTATGAAATGTTGGCAACTTTTGTCGCTTTGACTAAATCTGGTCACGCTTATATTCCAATTGATAGTCACTCAGCTCTTGAGCGCGTGACGGCTATCGTTGAAGTAGCAGAGCCTAGTCTGATTATTGCTATCAATGACTTCCCACTTGAGGAAGTCCAAGCTCCAATTCTAACATTGGATCAAGTGACAACAGCTTTTGAAAGCAAGACTAGCTACGAAGTGACTCATCCTGTTAAGGGGGATGATACTTATTACATCATCTTCACATCAGGAACTACAGGTAAGCCTAAAGGGGTCCAAATTTCACACAATAATCTCCTTAGTTTCACCAACTGGATGATTACGGATAAGGAATTTGCGACTCCAAAACGTCCACAAATGCTGGCTCAACCGCCTTATTCATTTGACCTATCGGTAATGTACTGGGCACCTACATTGGCACTTGGAGGAACACTTTATGCTCTTCCTTCAGCTATTACACAGGACTTCAAGAAGCTCTTTGAAACGATCTTCTCACTTCCAATTGCCATTTGGACATCAACACCATCTTTTGCAGATATGGCAATGTTGTCTGAAGACTTCAATTCAGAAAAGATGCCAGAAATTACGCATTTCTATTTTGACGGAGAAGAGTTGACTGTCAAGACTGCTCAAAAGCTTCGCCAACGTTTCCCAGAAGCACGTATTATCAATGCTTACGGACCAACTGAAGCAACTGTAGCCTTATCAGCAGTAGCAGTAACTGATGAGATGCTGGCTAACCTTAAGCGTTTGCCGATTGGTTATACCAAGGAAGATTCACCGACTTATATTATCGATGAGGATGGCAATATCCTTCCAAATGGTCAACAAGGTGAAATCATCGTCTCAGGACCAGCAGTTTCAAAAGGATATATGAACAATCCTGAAAAGACTGCGGAAGCCTTCTTCGAGTTTAATGGCCTTCCTGCTTACCATACTGGTGATGTAGGAACGATGACTGATGAAGGTCTCCTTCTTTACGGTGGTCGTATGGACTTCCAGATTAAATTTAATGGTTTCCGTATTGAGTTAGAGGATGTTTCACAAAACCTTAATAAGTCTAAGTATATTGATTCAGCAGTAGCTGTGCCACGTTACAATAAAGACCATAAGGTTCAGAACCTCTTGGCTTATGTGATTCTTAAGGATGGTGTTCGTGAGCAGTTTGAACGTGAAATTGATATCACCAAGGCGATTAAGGCTGACTTAGAAGATATCATGATGTCTTACATGATGCCTACTAAGTTCCTCTATCGTGAGAGCTTGCCTTTAACACCAAATGGGAAAATCGATATCAAGGGTCTTATCAGTGAGGTTAACAACCGATGATTGACTTCTTGAAACAGCTCCCCCATTTAGAAGCCTACGGTAATCCCTTCTATTTTATCTATCTTGGATTAGCTCTATTGCCAATCTTTGTGGGTCTCTTCTTTAAAAAGCGTTTTGCGATTTATGAGTGTTTGGTAAGTCTAGCCTTTATTGTTCTCGCTCTGACAGGAACACATGCTAGCCAATTACTAGCCTTACTCTTCTATATTGTTTGGCAAATCATCTGGGTTTATTCCTACAAACATTACCGCAGTAAAAAGGACAATAAATGGGTTTTCTATTTACACTCATTTCTTGTAGTCCTTCCCTTGATTTTTGTTAAGGTAGAGCCTGCGATAAATGGTACTCAGTCAGTCTTAAACTTTCTTGGTATTTCTTACTTGACCTTCCGATCAGTTGGTATGATTATCGAGATGCGGGATGGTGTCCTTAAAGAGTTTACACTTGGAGAATTTCTCCGATTCATGCTCTTTATGCCAACCTTTACGAGTGGTCCTATTGATCGCTTCAAACGCTTTAACGAAGATTACCAGGCGATTCCTGAGCGAGACGAGCTGATGAATATGTTGGAGCAAGCTGTAAAATATATCATGCTTGGTTTCCTCTATAAGTTTGTTTTGGCTCAGATTTTCGGAAGTATGCTCTTGCCTTCGCTGAAAGCACAAGCTTTGGCTCAAGGTGGTATCTTTAATTTACCAACACTTGGTGTCATGTATGTTTTCGGTTTTGATCTCTTCTTTGACTTTGCGGGTTACTCGATGTTTGCCTTGGCAGCATCAAACCTTATGGGGATTAAGAGCCCAATCAACTTTGACAAACCTTTCATCTCACGAGACTTGAAAGAATTTTGGAATCGTTGGCATATGAGCTTGTCTTTCTGGTTCCGTGACTTTGTCTTTATGCGTTTGGTTATGGTTTTGATGCGTAACAAAGTTTTCAAAAATCGTAACACGACATCAAATGTGGCCTATGTCATTAATATGATGGTAATGGGATTCTGGCATGGAGTTACCTGGTACTACATTGCTTATGGTATTTTCCATGGTATTGGTCTAGGAATCAATGATGCCTGGTTACGTAAGAAGAAGACCATTAATAAAGAACGTAAGAAAGCTGGTCTTGAGCCACTTCCTGAAAATAAATGGACGAAGGCTTTGGGAATCTTTATTACATTTAACACTGTTATGTTGTCATTCTTGATTTTCTCTGGATTCTTGAATGACCTCTGGTTCACTAAAAAATAAGTAAAGGAATTATAAAAATGGATGTAAAATCAGAAGTTATTGAAATTATTGATGAACTCTTCATGGAAGATGTTTCAGACATGATGGATGAAGACCTTTTCGATGCTGGTGTTCTTGATTCTATGGGAACAGTTGAGCTTATCGTTGAATTGGAATCACGTTTCGATATTCGTGTGCCAGTTTCAGAATTTGGTCGTGATGACTGGAACACAGCTAATAAGATTGTTGAAGGGGTAACGGAGCTTCGCAATGCTTAAGCGTTTATGGCAAATTTTTGGCCCTATAATCTGTGCCTTAGTCTTGGTAGTAGTAGTTATTTTTTCCTACCCTCAAGGCAGAAAACATAATTATGAGGTTGAAAAACGTAACGCAGTAACCTTGACAACTGAGAACTTTAAGAGCCGTATTAATAAGACGACAGCTCTTTCTGATAAGAATCATCGATTTGTCCCTTTCTTTGGGTCTAGTGAGTGGTTGCGTTTTGATGCCCTTCATCCAGCTGTTTTAGCTGAAAAATACGACCGTAACTATCGCCCATATTTTATTGGACAACGTGGGGCTGCCTCTCTAAACCAATATTTGGGAATGCAACAAATGATTCCTGAATTGAAAAATGGGACAGCAGTCTACGTCTTGTCACCACAGTGGTTTACTAAAAAAGGTTACAATTCTGCGGCTTTCCAGCAGTTCTACAATAACGACCAACTTAGTAGTTTCTTAAGTCAAAATCAGACGGATGCAAATTCTCAATATGCTGCTCAGCGTATCTTAGAGATGAAGCCTGAGATTACTATGAAATCTCAACTTTCTAAAGTGGCTAAGGGGCAAGAGTTAAATTCACTTGATAAGACTTATATTCAATTTATGGCAGAGCTTAATAAGCGAGAAGATGCCTTGTTTAGTCCTTTAGCAGCATCAAATAACGCTAATTACGAGAAGAAAGTTCTTCCTTATCTTAAAGAGTTGCCAGACAAGCTCTCTTATGAGGCACTTGATCAGGTTGCTGTAAGAGATGCAGAAGCTCATACTAAGTCAAACGACTTTGGTATCGATGACCGTTTCTATAAGAAACGTTTGTCTAAGAAGATTGGTAAACTTAAAGGTTTCCAGAAAAATCTTTCTTATGAAGTTTCACAAGAATACGGTGACCTACAGTTGGTGCTAAATCAATTTGCTAAGTCAAATACTAATGTCATTTTTGTCATCCCACCTGTTAATAGCAAGTGGATGGCTTATACGGGACTTAGTCAAGAAATGTATGATGCTACGGTTTCTAAAATCCGTTATCAATTGGAAAGTCAAGGCTTTACCAATATTGCAGACTTCTCAAAAGATGGAGATCAACCTTACTTTATGCAAGACACCATTCATATGGGATGGAAAGGGTGGGTAGCCTTTGACAAGGCTGTTGATCCATTTGTAAGTAATCCAACACCTGCACCTAGCTATAACTTGAACGACCGCTTTTATAGTAAGGATTGGGCAGGTTATACAGGGACTCCTAGTCAATTTAAGTAGTGTTACTTAATAAATCAAAAAGGCTTGTTAAAGCCTTTTTATGTTATGATCTTTCCACGGTATTACCTTCGGAAATTATTAAAAAAGGTTTGGGAGTTATCCCAATCCTTTTTATCCTTTTAAGTTTTATAATACGTTAAACAGATAGTTATTTGTTTTTAGTTAGAGCTTTTCGAATTAAATCTGCAGGGATGATCAAAACCGCGATAAGAAGTGCAACGATATAGTGTTGAACGTCCATTGGAACGGTACTAAATACTTTACCACCGAATTGAATAATCAAGGTTTGAACGACAGCAATAGAAATCATTACAATTGAGAATTTCTTGTTTTCGCCGATATGTTCAAAAACATTGAATCCATTACTACGTGTATTAAGTGAGTTGAAAATGACAGCATAGATAAATACTGTAAAGGTGAATGTTGTTACCATTTCAAAGTTGCCAGTTCCATTTGTGATAAAGCCTTGGATACCACCAACATTTTTAAGAATAGCTAAACATACAAGAGTAATGAAGACGCTAGCTACACCAATAGCAGATTTCATATAGCCAGTAAGAATATTTGCCTTCTTAGCAACTGGCTTTTCATTCATGTAACGATCTAGGGTAGGCTCTTCACCAAAGGCAAGGGCAGCAAGTGTGTCCATGATAAGGTTAATCCAGAGAATTTGGATAATTGTAAATGGTTCTTTGAGGCCCAAAAGTGGTGAGAGAAGTGACATAGCAATTGTAGTCACGTTAACGGTTAATTGGAAGATAATGAATTTACTTACTGACTTACTCATAGTACGTCCATAGAGGACAGCTTTCTCAATAGAAGTCAATGAGTTATTCAAGATAACGATATCTGAGGCTTCACGTGCGACTTCAGTACCATCACCCATTGAGAATCCGACATCAGCTGATTTGAGGGCAGGTGAGTCATTGACCCCATCACCCGTCATACCAGCGACCATATCGAGGTCTTGAGCTGCCTCAATAAGACGTTTTTTATCCATTGGAAGGGCACGACTGACCACTTTTAAGTGAGGCAATTGTTGTTTAAGTTCTTGATCTGAAAGGGCAGAAAGTTCATCGTGAGTAAGAACAAGGTCATTTTGACCAGTGACGATACCGGCTTCTTTAGCGATAGCAACAGCGGTTTCTTTACGGTCACCAGTTACCATAACTACTTGAACACCTGCACGGTTCATTGTTTCAACAGTTTGTTTAATTGAAGAACGAACGTTATCACGGATACATACGATACCAATCAAGACTTTATCATTTCCATCTGTATTTAGGATAGCAAGCAAACGCATTGAACGGTTAGCTTGTTCCAATGATAATTCTTGGAAACGAGCTTTAATATCATCTGTAAAGTTTTGTTTATTACCATCTTTATCAAGATAGTAGTAGCAGTCATTTAGGATGAATTCTGGAGCACCCTTGATGTAAGTTTTTCCGTCCTTAGTCGTTACACTTGCGAATTTTGTTGCTGAGTTGAATTGTTGCTTCTCAGTAATTGTATTTGTATCAAAATCAAGTTGAGAACGACCAATAAGGAAATCAAGAAGTGCACGGTCAGTGGCGTTACTACCAACAGCACTGCCATCAGCTACCATGGCGTCGTTATTAAGACCGATACCATTAATCATTTCAGCTTTAAGGCTATCTGACATAGTGTCAAAATCAGGAGCCTCAGTTTCACCAGTAGCTGCATAAAGTGTTCCATCAGCAAGGAAGAAGTCAACTACAGATAGTTTACCTTCAGTGATAGTACCAGTCTTATCACTGAAGAGGATATTCATGTATCCGGCTGTTTCAATGGTATCAGGATGGCGAACCAGGATATTTTGAGCTAAAAGTCGTCCTGAGTTCATTGAAGAAACGAGTGCCAACATCATCGGAAGACCTTCTGGAACGGCCATGATGATGATTGTAACCGCAAAGAGAATCGTTTCAATGATAAGAAGGAAGATTGAACCACCATTGAGGTTATTAGCCTTATTAAGTGCAATAAAGCCTAAAACAAGGTTGATTACTGAATATGCAGCACCTGCACTATAACCGAGGACACCGATGTTTCCAGCAAGCTTGTTGAGTTTTTCTTTGGATGGTGAATCTTTACTATCTTCTTGAAGAGAAGTATTGATGCTTCCTAGAACGGTATTATCACCAATTTGTGTAGCTTCCATAACGGCTTCACCTGAAGTAACAACTGTACCACGGAAGACTTTGAGCTCTGTAAAGAGGTCGGAAGAGTCTGGCTCTGCTTGATCACCAAGTGGAAGTTTTTTAGCATCTTCACTTTCACCATTAAGGACAGCTTGGTTTACTTTTAACTCACCTTCCAAGATGATACCATCAACTGGAATCTTGTCCCCTGATTGAAGGAGAATTTGATCACCTTTTACAATATCATCAACGAGAATTTCTTTAAGTTTACCATCACGATAAACCTTAGCATTAGTTTTTGAAGCCTCTTCTTGAAGAGTGTTGAATTTTTGCTCATTTCGGTATTGTGAGACTGCTGAGAATCCTGTAGACATCAAAATGGCAAAAATTAGTGAAATAGCCTCATACCAATTGGCTTCACCAATAGCAGGGAAAATCATTCCAACAAAGTTGAAGATGATTTTTAATCCTAAGGCAGCCAAGAGGATAAGAATCCATTGATCTTGGAAGGCTTCGACAAAGATTGAGAGGAGCGAGTTAGCCTCTTTACTAGATAGCCTATTATCGCCATGGGCATTTTTACTTGCTTGAACTTCAGCAGAAGTCAAGCCTTTAAATTTTTTCATTTAAGGTTTGTATCCTTTCTAAATTATTACTGAATTTTAAGGCTAGTAAATTATAAGCCAAAAAGTTTATCATTACAGTCACGATAACTGAATAACTATCAGTAAGTATTATACTTTATTTTACTATTAAATTGTTGATTTTTTACCAATAGAATATTGAAGATTCTTTTGTCTTTAGCAAGAGTAGGGGAGAACAAAAAACTTGTATTTTTTCGTTAAATACAATTCTATCCTTCCACCTTCAATTCATACAAGCCTCTCACCGCATTGCATCCGTAGATGGCCTGAGCCTGTTCCATATCTTTTACGGTCAAGACTTTTTCTTTAAGCTTATTATCAGCAATAAGGCTTAGTCTGTAGATGCCATTTAAGAGGCCGAGGTGAACGGGTGGTGTGTAGAGTTGGTCCTCGATTTTAAGCACAATGTTACCGATAGATGTTTCTAGGAGTTTCCCTTCATGATTATAATAGATTTGTTCGTGAGGTTCGATACTAAGGTGAGGACGGTAACTTGTTTTAAAGAAGGTATAGGGGCTATCCAACGGATGTCTTTGCTCAACTAACCTCGCTTGGCAAAAGTCATCAGATAAGTTAGTTAATTGGCTATGTTCAAACTTCAGTTCACCATCTTTTTTAAGGGACAATTTAAGACGGTAGTCTGTGTCAAGATCTAGTGATTGGCACAGAGCTGTGGCTTGATTGTGAGCTTTTTCTGCATTGAAAGGATAGTCAAAGTATCGGCTACTCTCTTGTAAACGTTTTATATGCTCCTCCAGAAAGAGAAGTTTTCCTTGATGAATACGACCGGTAGAAATGAGATCGAATTTTGGGTTCTGACGGTATAGAACAGCAGCTTTTTGCTTGGTTTCTTCGTATTCGGATTCCCAGTTACTGTCCCAGGTAATCCCCCCTCCGACACCATAGATAGCCTTGGTTTCTTCCATTTGTAGTGTCCGAATGGCTACGTTGAAAATACTAGGTCCCTGTGGCACCAAGATTCCAATAGCTCCACAATAAACACCTCTAGGCTGTTTTTCAATCTTCTTAATAATCTCCATGGTTGCTATTTTGGGGGCACCTGTAATCGATCCGCATGGAAAAAGGGCTTGGAAGACATCGCATAAACTTCTATTTGTCAGGAGTTGCGTTTCAATTGTCGAAGTCATTTGCCAAACTGTAGAGTATTGTTCAACTTGGCAAAGGCTCTTGACATCTTCACTTCCTATTTTAGAAATACGATTCATGTCATTTCTAAGAAGATCGACAATCATCATATTTTCAGAGCGATTTTTCTGGTCTTGAGCTAGCCATCTTGCTTGTGTAAGGTCAGTTTCAGTTGTTAAACCTCGATTGGTAGTACCTTTCATAGGACGAGTAGTCAACTTATCACCATCTTTTTTAAAGAAGAGTTCTGGACTTATAGAAATGATAGAAAACTCATCGTGCTGAATAAAGGCATTGTAATGAGCATTTTGCTCAACAACCAATCGATTGTAGATGGCAAAGGGATCAGCTGTCAGGTTCTGTTGAAGTTGAACAGTATAATTGACCTGATAAGTATCACCTTGTCGAATATGGTGGTGTATATGCTCAATAGCAGCCTTGTATTCCTCAGCAGAAGTTAGCTCTTGCCAAGACTTTGGTAAGGTAATAGGGTCATAAGTAAGTGGAATAGGCTCTGTTTGAACAGTTTCATGAACAGTGAAGTAGAGGAGATACTCAGACATTAATGGACCATCAATAACCTGAAATTTTGTCTCGAAGGCAGGGGCTGCTTCATAGGAAACATAACCTACTGCATAATAACCTTCATTTTGATAGGCTTCGAGTTCATCTAAAAGGGGTTTGACTTCCTTAATGTCCTTTGTTTTTAGTTCTTTAATGGCGTCTGTAAAGATTTGTCTGACACCAAGTTCTTTAAAATCAATAACAGTTTTCTTATGCATACTTAGAGTATAACATAAGAAGTTTCCCTCTGGTTCTTTTTCATGTTTTAATTATCTTTCTCAAAATTTTAACCAAAAATGAACTTTTCAGACAGTTTTACATATGTTATAATGATAGGGACTAAAAGAAGATTTTAGAGGGAAATATGACTGAAAAAAATAACTTTGAGAAAGGCAACAGCAACCTTTCAAACAATAAAATGAAAAAAGGCACTTCTAAGAATTCATGGAAGCACCAGATGTACGAGCTAGAAATAGCTATTGCTAAAGAGTCAAGTAACAAAAAAAGAAATGAACTCATTAAACTTCATAATGGCTATATGAGTGAGTATGATAGCTTAAAGAAACAAATCATATGGTTAGCCGTTTTGGGAATTTGTTTCTTATTAGTATTGGCAATTTTTGGTTATTTTATTTGGAATAGTTACAATAGTGAGAATATGTCTTATACATCATCTTGGCTTCAAGAGAGGGTACTGAGCACTTATAGAGCTTAGTGTTCTGATCCTAGTAAATAATAGAGTCTCTAGACAAAAGTCTAGGGATTTTTTGATATAAAAAGGGATTTAGTAAGTCAATATATAGTTATTAGCTATAACGATATCTAAGCAAAAGGAGATAACAGAAGTCGGTAACCCTTTATTTTATAGGGTATAGTCTAAAACTATATATAGAGAAAACTAATAGCAATTATACAGCTACCCATTTCTTTGGTAAGATAAGTTCAACAACAAAGAGGAGGACACAAGATGTCAACTACTATCATTGGTTTCCCACGTTTGGGTGAATTCCGCGAATTAAAATTTACAACAGAAAAATACTTTAGAAATGAAATTACTGCAGATGAACTTTTAGCAGCAGCCAAAGACTTGCGTGCAAAACACTGGAATATTGTTAAAGAGAAGGGTATCACTGAAATTCCTTCAAATGATTTTTCACATTACGATAACTTCCTTGATGCAGCTTTCCTTTTCAACGTCGTACCTGACTCTGTTCAAAACTTGGATTTGACAGATCTTGAACGTTACTTTGCTTTGGCGCGTGGTTACCAAGGTGAAAAAGGGGATGTACGTGCCCTTCCTATGAAAAAATGGTTTAATACTAACTACCATTACATCGTTCCTAAATTTGAAAAAACAACAGAAGTTAAACTTGCTGGTCACAAGATTTTTGATGAGTACCAAGAAGCAAAAGAATTGGGTCTTAATACACGTCCAGTTGTGGTTGGACCATTCACTTTCCTTCAATTGTCTGACTTTGAAGATGGTGTAAAAGCTGAAGACTTCGTAGATAGCTTTGTTTCTGCATACCAAGATGTTTTTGCAAAATTGGCAGAGCTTGGTGCTACTCGTATTCAACTCGATGAGCCAGCTCTTGTTAAAGATTTGACATCTGAAGAAAAAGCTCTCTTCTTGAACCTCTACAACAAGCTCTTGGCTGATAAGAAAGGCCTTGAAGTTTTGATTCAAACTTACTTTGGTGATGTTCGTGATGTCTACAATGACCTTGTGAACTTGCCAGTTGATGGTATTGGTCTTGACTTTGTTGAAGGTAAGAAAACACTTGAATTGGTTAAAGGTGGTTTCCCAGCTGATAAGATTCTCTATGCCGGTATCGTCAATGGTAAAAACATCTGGCGTAACAACTACGAGAAGAGCCTTGCAATTCTTGAACAAGTTCCAGCTGAAAATGTTGTTTTGACAACCTCTTGCTCACTTCTCCACGTACCATTTACAACTGCTAATGAAGATTTTGAACCAGCTATTTTGGACCACTTCGCCTTTGCGGTTGAAAAATTGGGTGAATTGCGTGACTTGGATGCCATCCGCAATGGTCAAGGTGCAGAAGCCCTTGCTGCTAACAAAGAACTCTTTGCGACTGAGCGTGTTGGTGAAAATGCTGAGCTTCGTGCTCGTATTGCAGGTTTGACTGAAGCTGATTACACTCGTTTGCCAGCGTTTGCAGAACGTGAAGAGATTCAAAAGGATGCTTTCAAACTTCCATTGCTTCCAACAACAACTATCGGTTCATTCCCTCAAACTAAGGAAGTTCGTGCTAAACGTTTGGCTTTCCGTAAGAATGAATTGTCACAAGAAGAATACGATGCTTTCCTTGCTGAAATCACTGATGAATGGATTAAATGGCAAGAAGAAGTTGGATTTGACGTTCTTGTTCATGGTGAGTTTGAACGTAATGACATGGTTGAGTACTTCGGTCAGAACTTGTCAGGTTACCTCTTCTCTAAAAATGGTTGGGTTCAATCATACGGTATGCGTGGGGTTAAACCACCAATCATTTGGGGTGATGTCACTCGTCTTAACCCAATCACTGTTAAATGGTCTAGCTACGCACAAAGCCGTACAGACAAACCTGTTAAAGGTATGTTGACTGGACCTGTAACTATCCTTAACTGGTCATTCCCACGTGAGGACATCTCTATTAAGGATTCAACTCTTCAAATTGCTCTTGCAATCAAAGACGAAGTGCTTGACCTTGAAGCTTCAGGCGTGAAAATTATCCAAATTGACGAAGCTGCTCTTCGTGAAAAATTGCCACTCCGTCGTAGTGACTGGTATGAGGATTACCTCGACTGGGCAATTCCAGCTTTCCGTTTGGTACACTCAACTGTAGCACCAGATACACAAATCCACACTCACATGTGTTACTCAGAATTTACAGATATCATTCCAGCCATCGACAACTTGGATGCTGACGTTATCTCATTTGAAGCTAGTCGTTCAAATCTTGAAATCTTGGATGAACTTAAAGCACAAAACTTCCAAACAGAAGTTGGACCTGGGGTTTACGATATCCACTCACCACGTGTCCCACAAGACGGTGAAATTGACCACACTATCGAAGCAATCTTGGCTAAAGTACCAAGTGGTAAAGTCTGGATTAACCCTGACTGTGGTTTGAAGACTCGCGGAATCAAAGAAACTAAAGAAAGCTTGATCAAGCTTGTAGAAGCTGCAAAAGCAGCTCGCGAAAACTTGTAAGCAGAAGTTATCATACGTTGAAGACCTTCTTCCTTAAGTGTAGAAGGTTTTCAATAGCTAATAATATTCTAAAGATTTTTGCAAGCAGGCTATGATTAACAAGTGTACTTTACTTATGAAGTTAGTAGGCACTAAAAACAGCTTTTGTCTTAACAAAAATCTAAAAAGAAGAAGGTATAAAAAATGACAAGCCAAACACCATCACTCTCTTTTGAAGTCTTTCCACCTAACCCAGCAGTAGGTAACGAAAAAATTCTACGTGCCCTTGAGGATATGCAAGAATTGGCGCCACACTTTATCAGTGTGACAGCTAGTAATAACAAATATAATATCAAAGAGACGACGGTTCCTTTGGCAGATCATATTCAAAATGACCTAGCTATCCCAACGATTGCTCACCTTCCAGCTATCTATTTGAGTAAAGAAAAGGTTGCTGATACCTTACGTGACTTGGATGCTGTTGGTGTACACCGTATCTTAGCCCTACGTGGCGATATTATCCCAGGTGTTGAACCTCTTAAAGATTTTAGATATGCAACTGATTTGATTGAGTTTATCAAGGACCAAGCTCCTCAATTTGATATCATCGGTGCCTGCTATCCTGAAGGGCATCCCGATTCAGCAAATCAAATCTCTGATATCCAAAACCTCAAGAAAAAGGTTGATGCAGGTTGTTCTAGCCTTGTAACCCAACTCTTCTTTGATAATGAGCGTTTCTATGATTTTCAAGATAAATGTACCTTGGCTGGCATTGACGTACCAATTCATGCTGGAATTATGCCTATCTTGAATCGTAACCAAGCTCTACGTTTGCTTAAGACTTGTGAAAATATCCATTTGCCACGTAAGTTCCGTGCCATTTTGGATAAGTATGAACATGATCCTGAGTCACTTAGAGCGGCAGGTCTTGCCTATGCTATTGACCAGATTGTCGACCTTGTTACTCAAGATGTTGCAGGCGTTCACCTCTATACCATGAATAATGCAGAAACTGCTCGTCATATTCATGAAGCTACTCATTCCTTGTTTAAGCATCATTCACAAGTTGGCGCTCTATAATTGAATCATAAAAATACCCCCTATAGATCAATCTATAGGTGGTTTCGTAGTTTTAGTATGAAAAAGGTGACTTGCTTACGTAATCCTAGTATTGTCATGTATAAAAAAGACTTAGAGCTTAGCTCTAAGTCTTAAGTATTATTCGCCTACGAAAGCATTGATTTCTGCTTCGATGTTAGCAATTTTTTCTTTAGCATCTGCTTCAGATTCACCAACTGTAGCAATGTAGAATTTGATTTTTGGTTCTGTACCTGAAGGACGAACGGCAAACCATGAATCATCAGCCAAGATGTATTTAAGTACGTTACTTGGAGGAGTTGTTAATTTTTCAACGCCGTCAGCAGTAGTAGCTGTTTGTTCCAAGAAGTCTTCTGTCTTAGCAATGTCTGTGTTGTTGAATTGTTTAGGAGCATTGTCACGGAATTTATCCATGATTTTCTTGATTTCAGCAGCTCCGTCAACACCTGAAAGGGTAACAGAGATAGTTTTTTCTGCGAAGTAACCATATTGTTTGTAGATTTCTTCGATACCGTCTGCCAAAGTCATGCCACGTGAACGGTAGTAAGCAGCGATTTCAGCAACGATAAGAACAGCTTGGATAGCGTCTTTGTCACGTACGAATGGTTTGATGAGGTAACCGAAGCTTTCTTCGAAACCAAGCATGTAAGTGTGGTTGTGTTGTGTTTCAAATTCATGAATTTTTTCACCGATAAATTTGAAACCAGTCAAGACGTTAAACATAGTTGCGCCGTAGCTTTCTGCAATCTTAGTAACCAACTCAGTTGATACGATTGATTTACAGAGGGCAGCATTGGCAGGAAGGGTACCAGCTGTTTTGTGAGCTTCAAGAATATATTTAGCAATGATAGCTCCGATTTGGTTACCAGAAAGGTTGAGGTAAGAACCATCTGGTTGGCGGATTTCAACACCAAGGCGGTCAGCATCTGGGTCAGTTGCAACCAATACATCAGCGTCTACTTTGCGACCAAGTTCTTCAGCAAGAGCAAAGGCAGCTTGGCTTTCAGGGTTTGGAGATTTAACGGTTGAGAAGTCAGCATCTGGAACGGCTTGAGCTTCAACAACTTGAACTGCTTCAAATCCAGCTTGGGCAAGGGCACGACGAGCCAACATTTCGCCGGTACCATGAAGTGGTGTGTAGACAATCTTCATGTCGCGACCGTATTCATTGATCAAGTCTTGGTTGATGTTAACGCCTTTGACTTCTTTCAAGTATTCAGCGTCGACGTTTTCACCGATAACTTCAATCAAGCCGCTAGCTTTGCTTTCTTCAAGGTCAGCCAATTGGACAGTGAATGGATTTTCGATAGCGCGGATGTAATCTGTCAAAGCATCGGCATCTGCAGGTGGCATTTGTCCACCGTCTTCACCGTATACCTTGTAACCATTAAATGGAGCAGGGTTGTGGCTAGCTGTTACCATGATACCAGCAAATGTGTGGAGATGACGAACAGCAAATGACAATTCAGGTGTTGGACGTAGGCTTTCAAATACATAAGATTTGATACCATGAGCAGCCAAAACTTGAGCAGATTCAAAAGCAAACTCAGGAGAGAAGTGACGGCTATCGTAAGCAATAGCAACACCACGTTTTTTAGCTTCTTCCCCTTTTGAGTCAATCAATTGGGCCAAACCTTCAGTTGCTTGGCGAACAACGTAAATGTTAATGCGGTTAGTACCGGCACCAATCAATCCACGCATACCAGCTGTACCGAATTCAAGGTTGGTATAGAAGGCATCTTCTTTCGTTTTTTCATCCATTGCGACCAACTCATCACGAAGGTAAGCAGGCAATTCAGCAAAGTCGAGCCATTTTTGATAATTTTCAGTGTAAGACATAGCAATCTCCTTTATATTTTTAAACGCTTACATTATACCATAATTAAAGAAAAAAAACATGGTAATTACCATGTTTTTTCTTTATTTTTTCAATCGCAGTAACACTGGTGTGATACTTAGAGTTAACAGACCGGCGATAATCATTTCAGCAATCGAATTTGTTGTGAAAATGGTTGCCATCAGTGTTTTGCCACCTGCTGTGTAGAAGTTAGGGATTAGGAAATAGATGCCGAGAAGTACGAAAAATGTATTTGTGAAAGCACCTAAAACCCCAGATAGCATCAGACCTAGACGGTTTTGAAGTAATTTGTAGACAAAGTAAGGGAAAATACCGATCAGGATACGAGGAACGATGGCAATGACTGCAGATGCCCAAGTTCCCCCTTCAACAAAAGGACTAAAGAGATAGCTACTAACCGTATAGATAACAGTGTTTCGAATAATACTCATAATTCCCATGAAGCCACCCAAATAAGCTCCAATTTTAGGACCGTAGACGATGCTAGCGATAATAACTGGGATATGGGTTAGGGTTGGTTTGATTGGAAGTACAAAAGCAGCAAAGATGGTTTGACTGAGTACTTCGATTACAACCATTGTAGCTATCAAGAGGGATAACTGAGCCGTTTGGTTTGCTTTATTTTTCTTATTCATCATAAACTCCTTTTTATTCTCTGCAAGGCTATTTTGTTAAAGCATTGTCAATGGATTCAATAATGTCATCAATATCAGCTAAGGCACCACGTCCTGTATCTCCACAAGCCAGTAAACCTGATTTTGGAAGAATTTCTTGGTAGCCAAGGTCATGCAAAGTATTTAGATTCTTCTTAGTCAGTGGATTTTCATACATTTTCGTATTCATTGCAGGGGCAATTAGTTTTGGGGTGGTGCTAGGTAAAGCTAAAGCAGTAGCAGTAAGCATATTATCGGCTAGACCATATGCTAATTTGGCAATGGTATTTGCTGAAGCTGGAGCTACAACAAAGAGGTCAGCTTCTTTACCTAAGTCAATATGATTAATACGTTCAGCCAATTTTTCTTCCATGACATCAGTGTGAACAGGGTTCTTCGAAAGGACTTGAAGTGTCAGAGGGGTGATAAAGGCTTGAGCAGCTTCAGTCATAATGACGTGAACGTCATAACCTTTTTTCTTTAACCTACTTGTTAGATCAGCTGCTTTATAGGCAGATATTGATCCTGAAACAGCAAGGATGATACGTTTAGTCATGGCATATCCTTTCAAATAAGGCTCGAGCAATCGCAGATTTAGTCGTAACTTTCTCCTCGTTTTTTTCGTCAACAAGATAGGCAATATGCTGATTTGGAGTAATGTCACTCAAGTCGTTGGCAACAATAATATCAGCTTTGTTGCGTTTCAGACTTGCACGAGCAACCTCAAAAAGCTCTTCTTTACTTACATTAACCAAAAGTTTGAAGCCAATCAATTGAATAGCAGGATTCCATTGTTTGACGAGGCTAATGACCTTCGGTGTTTTTTTAAGAAAAAGAACCTGATAATCAGAAGCTGAAGATATCTTGCTTTCAGTGTTAGATTTATGCAAGAATTGAGCGAGATCTTCGGTGTCCTCCAGTTCAGCAAAATCCGTCATATAAATAGGAGTATAATCAGAGACTGCCATACTATGTATAAGAACATCGTGCTCTTTGACGAGTGGCTCCATCTTTTTGAGAAGACTTTCTACGTTCGTAATTTCTGTAATCTTTAGATTTTCTTTCGGTTCTGGTTTAACCGCTGTCTTGGTCGTTACTAAGGTTACTTGGTGACCCTTAGCCAAGAAAAGTTCAGCGATTTCCTTTCCTAGATAACCTGTTGAATGGTTTGTGATTCCACGTACAGCATCAATCTTTTCAGTGGTACCACCCGATGTAATCAAAATTTTCATAGTAGTATTGTACTAAAAATTGGGTCTTTAGTAAATAAAAAGTAAGTATTTTTGAGGCGTACCCCTATAAATTAAAGTTATAACGATTTATAACAAAACAAAAACCGAACATTGAAAAGTAATTAACCAAAAATAATGCGTTTTTTATCAAACTCTGATATAATAGATTCTAGAAAAATATAGAGGAGTGTCTCATGAAAACAGATATCGAAATTGCTCAAAGTGTAGAATTAAAACCAATCACAGAAGTAGTTGAAAAAGTTGGAATCGGCTTTGACGATTTGGAACTCTACGGAAAATATAAGGCAAAATTGTCATTTGATAAAATCAATGCTGTCAAAGACAATAAGCCAGGAAAATTGATTTTGGTGACAGCTATCAACCCAACACCAGCTGGTGAAGGGAAATCAACCATGTCAATTGGTCTTGCAGATGCTCTTAACAAAATTGGTAAGAAAACAATGATTGCCCTTCGTGAACCATCACTTGGTCCGGTTATGGGAATCAAAGGTGGTGCTGCAGGTGGTGGTTACGCTCAAGTGCTTCCGATGGAAGATATCAACCTCCACTTCACAGGGGATATGCACGCTATTACTACAGCGAATAATGCTTTGTCAGCCCTTCTTGACAACCATATTCATCAAGGAAATGCTCTCGGCATTGACCAACGCCGTATCATTTGGAAACGTGTGGTTGACCTTAATGACCGTGCGCTTCGTCATGTAAACGTTGGTCTTGGCGGACCACTTAATGGTATTCCACGTGAAGATGGTTTTGATATTACTGTTGCGTCTGAAATCATGGCGATTCTTTGCTTGGCTACTGATATTAATGACCTTAAAGAACGTTTGGCAAATATTGTAGTTGCCTACCGTTATGATCGTACACCAGTTTATGTAGGTGATCTTGAAATTGAAGGTGCGCTTACCCTTATTCTTAAAGATGCCATCAAACCAAACTTGGTACAGACAATTTATGGGACACCAGCCTTGGTACACGGTGGTCCATTTGCCAACATCGCTCACGGATGTAACTCAGTTCTAGCTACAGCTACAGCTCTTCGTTTGGCTGATTATACGATTACTGAAGCAGGTTTCGGTGCTGACCTTGGTGCTGAAAAATTCCTTGATATCAAGACTCCAAACCTCCCAACAACTCCTGATGCCGTTGTTATTGTTGCAACACTTCGTGCTCTCAAAATGCACGGTGGGGTAGCCAAAACTGACCTCTCTGAAGAAAATGTTCAGGCCGTTCGTGATGGCTTCGCAAACTTGAAACGTCATGTAGAAAACGTTCGTAAATTTGGTCTTCCAGCAGTCGTTGCTATTAACGAGTTTGTTGCTGATACAGAAGCTGAAATTGCAGCCCTTAAAGAACTTTGTGCAGAAATCGATGTTCCTGTTGAATTGGCTAGCGTTTGGGCTAATGGTGCTGATGGTGGTATTGACCTTGCCAACGCAGTAGTTGATGCTGTTGAAAATGGTAATGCCGACTATAAACGTCTTTATTCTGATGATGATAGCTTGGAAGAAAAAATCACTAAGATTGTTACTGAAATCTATGGTGGTAAATCAGTTGTCTTCGAGAAAAAAGCTAAGAACCAACTCAAACAATTTGCAGAATTCGGTTGGGATAAATTGCCAGTATGTATGGCTAAAACACAATATAGCTTCTCAGATAACCAATTCTTACTTGGAGCACCAGAAGGTTTTGATATCACTATCCGTGAATTTGTTCCTAAAACAGGTGCTGGATTTATCGTAGCTCTTACAGGAGACGTCATGACAATGCCTGGTCTTCCAAAAGCACCAGCAGCCCTCAAGATGGACGTAGCTGAAGACGGAACAGCTGTTGGTTTGTTCTAAGAAGAAATATCGATATAAACAGTACCTATTGGTGCTGTTTTTTTGTTAGAGTTATGAAAAACTTAAGGAAAGTTTAGTAGACTAAATCTAAATAAAATAAGATCAAAGCACTAGATGATTACGTCTATTTTAGATATAATGATAAAACTTAGTCAAAGTGTTATTTGTATCTTTGACACCTAACAAGGGGGATAACTATGATTAAAATACTACTAGTAGAAGATGATTTGAGTTTGTCGAACTCAGTTTTTGATTTTTTAGATGACTTTGCTGATGTGATGCAAGTCTTTGATGGAGATGAAGGTCTCTACGAAGCTGAAAGTGGCGTCTATGATTTGATTCTTTTAGACCTTATGTTACCTGAAAAAGATGGTTTCACGGTTCTTAGAGAATTACGTGAAAAAGGTGTAACAACTCCTGTACTTATCATGACGGCTAAGGAAAGTCTAGATGATAAGGGTCATGGCTTTGAACTGGGTGCAGACGACTATCTAACCAAACTTTTCTATTTAGAAGAGTTGAAGATGCGTATTCAAGCACTTTTGAAACGATCTGGTAAATTTGACCAAAACACACTTTCTTTTGGTGATGTTCGTGTCAATCTTGCTACAAATTCAACCTTTGTGGGGGATAAAGAAGTAGAACTTCTTGGTAAAGAGTTTGATTTATTAGTTTACTTCTTACAAAATCAAAACGTAATTTTGCCTAAGTCACAAATTTTTGACCGTCTTTGGGGATTTGATAGTGATACCACAGTATCAGTTGTTGAGGTTTATGTTTCTAAAATTCGTAAGAAACTTAAAGGAACAGACTTTGCTGCCAATCTCCAAACCTTGAGAAGTGTGGGGTATATTTTGAAGAATGCTGACTAAATTTTTCAATTATCTCTTTAGGAGAATCAAGTCAGACGGATTTAAGTCGTTCATTCATTTCTTTGCCACTTTTTCTGGTATTTTCCTTATCATGACTGTCATGATTTTGCAGATTCTGAGTTACGGCGTTTATTCCAATGTGGACTCTAGTCTGAAAATGGCAGCCACTAAAACCAATTCTTATTTAGAAATGGAAATGCTAAAACGGGAACTTTTTCTGACTTCTGAGGTAGATCAAAATAATACGACAACCATTTACCAAGCCTATGATACTAAAGAGTCGACAGCTGAAACACCTGACTCGAGTGGCTCTAAGAAAAAGCCTAAGAAGAAATCAAAAATTGAAGATACCCCTCACGATTTATCTGTTGCGGCAAATACTAGTGTCTTGGTACTTGATAAGAATGGAAAAGTCCTTAATGTTGTTGATAAATTTTCAAGCTTATCCAATTTACCAATAGACAAAAATAACATTGATGTTATCAGCAAGGGAAGTGCTCAGAATTATTTCGATCAAACGGAAAAGTACCGTCTGATTACTGAAAAAGTAGATAATAGCCTCTATCCTGATGCTAAGTACCTTGTTATTGCGATTAATACAACTCAATTGGAAGAAGCCACTGAACGTTATGTTAAGCTAATTGTCATCATGATGAGTTTCTTCTGGCTTTTATCTGTTGCGGCTAGTATGTATTTGGCTAAGTGGTCAAGACGTCCTATCCAGGAAAGCTTGGAGAAGCAGAAGGCTTTTGTTGAGAATGCTAGCCATGAGTTACGGACACCGCTTGCTGTGATTCAAAACAGATTAGAAGTTCTTTTCCGCAAGCCTGAGAGCACCATTCTAGATAATTCAGAGAATATTGCTTCAAGTCTTGATGAAGTACGCAACATGCGTCTTTTGACGACTAATCTTTTGAACTTGGCTCGTCGTGACGATGGTATTAAACCAGAAATCGAAACCTTAGAACCTGCTTTCTTTGATACAGTCTTTACCAACTATGCCATGATTGCAGAAGAAAATGAGAAAGGTTTCACGGCTCAAAACCAAGTTGGTCGTCCAATCCAGACTGATAAAACGTTATTGAAACAGTTAATGACCATCTTATTTGATAATGCGATTAAATATACGGAAGATGACGGACATGTTACCTTTACTGTCCGCACTAATGACCGGCATCTTTATATTTCTGTAGCTGATAATGGTCCTGGAATATCAGATAGTGATAAGAAAAAAATCTTTGATCGATTTTATCGCGTAGATAAGGCTAGAACCAGACAAAAAGGTGGGTTTGGACTTGGCTTATCCCTAGCGCAACAAATTGTTTTAGCCCTTAAAGGAACAATTGTTGTTAAAGATAATCAACCAAAGGGAACGATTTTTGAAGTTAAGATCACCGGAGTTTAATTAATAAAGAAAACCTGCTAGACGATAATCTAGCAGGTTTTTTAGGTAATAAAAAAACTCCTAAATGGAGCTTTCAATTAGTTAGCCAATTTAGCTGCAAGACGTGATTTATCGCGGCTTGCTTTGTTTTTATGAATCAAACCTTTAGAAGCGGCTTTATCGATGCTAGCTGATGCAGCACGGTAAGCTTCTTCAGTTGGGTTAGCGTTGAATGCTTTAATAGCAGTACGCAAAGCTGATTTTTGAGCTGAGTTTTTTTCGTTTTGTTTAACGTTAAGTTCAGCGCGTTTGATAGCTGATTTAATATTTGCCAATGTTTTCACCTCCAAAATTTATCTAACTATGTCATTATACGTTATTTTAGGCCCCTTGGCAAGCTTTTTCTATTTTTTTAAGTGGATGAAGTCGATTTTATGATTGTCTCCCTTGTGAAGAATCAGTTCAGCTCGACTTCGTGTAGGTTCGATATAATTTTCCAGGTTAACCAAATTGATATCACGCCAGGTTTTTTGTGCTAAAGATAAAGCTTCATCCTTACTAAATTTAGTGAAACGATGGTAGTAGTTGTTTTCATCTTTTTTGGCGAGCTCAAGAAGGGTTTGAAAACGTTCGAGATACCAGGATTCGATATTATTAACTTCAGCGTCAATGAAGAGAGAAAAATCGAAATAGTCACTCATGTAGAGCCGTTGGTTAATAGGGTTCTGGAAAACATTAATCCCTTCGACAATTAAAAAATTAGGCTGTCTGATTTCTTGGGTAAGTCCTGGTACAATATCATAAATTTCATGAGAGTAAACAGGAATATTGACATCACCACCATTTTTTATAGTATCTAAAAAGTTGAGAAGAAGTGGCATATCGTAGGACTCAGGGAAGCCCTTACGATTAAGGATGCCTTTTTCTTTCAAGGTTTGGTTAGGATAGAGAAAGCCATCAGTTGTCACAAGTTCAACATTAGATTGGGGAAAGGTACGCTGCAACAAGAGTTGAAGCAAACGACTGGTAGTGGATTTGCCAACAGCAACTGAACCAGATACCCCAATAATAAATGGACGGTTAGTCTGTGATTTTTGTAAAAAGATACTCTTAGAAAAGGTTAGATCGTTGGCAGTTTTCTGATAGATACGAATGAGATTGATAAGGGGAAGATAAATGTCACTAACTTCTTGCACATCAATCTTATCATTAAGGCTTCGAATGGAATCCAGTTCTTCTGCAGTCAATGGGGCATTGTCCTCTTTATGAAGGCGTTGCCATTCCTTGCGTGATATCGTTTCGAAATTGATAAATTCATTTAGCATAAATAATATTATAGCAGAAAAAAAGGTCGAATGTAAGCCTTGTCATTTCACTAGCCTTACTTTGCTATTTATGATACGATAAAGAAAAAGTACTATCTAGAAGGAAAAAATAATGTCAAAAATGTATTATGCTGAGACGCCAGATGCGGCTCATGATATTCATGATTTAAAGGTTAATTTATTAGGAGAAAGTTTTCAGTTTTATACAGATGCTGGGGTTTTCTCTAAAAAAATGATTGATTTTGGGAGTCAAGTGCTTTTGAGTGCATTGGATTTGGAAGCTGGCAAAACGCTTTTAGATGTGGGTTGTGGCTATGGTCCTCTCGGTATCAGTTTAGCCAAGGTCCAAGGAGTTAAAGTCACTATGATCGACATCAATAGTAGGGCGATTGATTTAGCTAGACAAAATGCTCAACGAAATAAGGTTGAAGCTACTATCTTCCAATCAAATATCTATGAAAATGTCACTGGAAGTTTTGACTATATTATTTCTAATCCACCTATCCGTGCGGGCAAGAAGGTGGTTCATCAAGTTATCGAGGAGGCATATGATTATCTCAATCAAGGTGGTAACCTAACTATTGTTATTCAGAAAAAACAAGGTGCTCCGTCAGCTAAGGCTAAGATGGAGGATGTGTTTGGTAATGCTGAAGTCGTTAAAAAGGCTAAAGGATATTATATCCTTAGAAGTGAGAAATTATGAGAACAGTTGATTTAATTGAAAAGAAAAGAGATGGTGGCGAGTTAAGCACAGAGGAAATTTCATATCTCATTAATGGCTATGTGTCTGGGGAAATACCAGACTATCAGATAGCTGCTTTGGCGATGGCGATTTATTATCAAGGTATGTCTATTCGTGAAATCCATGATTTGACCACTGATATGGTTGCTTCAGGTGAACAATATGATTTGTCAGAAATTCCAGGTGTTAAGGTAGATAAACATTCGACCGGAGGTGTTGGTGATAAGGTAACCATCATTCTGATGCCGCTTGTAGCTAGCTTTGGTGTTCCAGTGGCTAAGATGAGTGGTCGTGGTCTCGGACACACAGGTGGAACGATTGACAAATTAGAGTCTATCAAAGGCTATCAGGTTGAGCGTAGTAAGAAAGAATTCATTCAGCAAGTTAAAGACATTGGGATTTCCCTTATTGGTCAGTCTGAGCATTTGGTTAAGGCTGATAAACTTCTTTATGCCTTGCGTGATGTCACTGCAACAGTAGATTCCATTCCTCTAATCGCAAGCTCTGTTATGTCCAAAAAGATTGCAGCAGGCGCTGATAAGATTTTACTGGATGTTACTGTTGGTCAAGGCGCTTTCATGAAAAATATGTCTGACGCTGAAAAATTGTCAGAGACCATGGTTGCACTAGGGCATGAGGTCAATCGTGAAACGATTGCAGTTATTACAGATATGAGTCAGCCACTAGGAAAGGCTATTGGTAACCGTTTAGAAATCACAGAGGCTATTGAAATTATGCAAGGTAAGGGACGTGAAGATATCACTGACTTTATCTGTGAGTTGGCTGAGATTCTATTAGATTTAGCTCAGGTTGAAGCTAGTCAGGAAGAGATTCGTCAGCACTTAGTGGGTGGAAAAGCTCTTGCTAAGTTTGAAGAACTCATTCAAGCTCAAGGTGGTGATTTGACTGATCTTTATCGTCATAGCAGTGCTCCTGTCGTGACAGATATTCATGCTCATGAAACAGGTTACATTAAAGAGTTACCTGCAATGGCATTTGGAAAATTTGCTATGCAATTAGGAGCAGGTCGAGCTACGAAGTCAGATAGTCTTAATTATGAAACAGGAATTGTATTTGAAAAGAAAGTTGGCGATTCTGTGACTCAGGGAGACCTTATTGCCAAGGTCTATAGCCAAGAAATTTTATCTGAAAAAATGCTGACTGAATTCGAAAAAAATGTTATTATGGGTAGTGAATGTAAAGAAACGACAGAAATATTAAAAATAATTCGCTAACACTTAATTTAATCCTAATCAAGGAGTTTGTTTATGTCTGTTAATAGCTATATTGACCATACCTTACTAAAAGCTGATGCTAATAAAGAACAGATTCTTTCCTTAATTGATGAGGCTAAGAAGTATGAGTTTGCCAGCGTCTGTGTTAATCCAACTTGGGTCAAAACGGCAGCTGAATTGCTAAAAGATAGTTCTGTTAAAGTTTGTACGGTTATCGGTTTTCCTTTGGGAGCATCGACTTCTGCAGTTAAGGCTTTTGAAGCCAAGGATGCTATTGCCAATGGGGCGGATGAAATTGATATGGTAATCAATATCGGTGCTCTTAAATCTAGAAATCTTAAATTAGTTGAAGACGATATTAAAGCTGTTGTTGAAGCTAGTGGAAGAAAACTTGTGAAGGTTATTATTGAAACTTGTCTATTGACTGATGAAGAAAAGGTCGAAGCTTGCCAATTAGCAAAACTGGCAGGTGCAGATTTTGTGAAGACATCTACAGGGTTTTCTACTGGTGGTGCTACCATTGAAGATATTGAACTTATGCGAGAAGCTGTTGGTCCTATTATGGGAGTCAAGGCATCTGGTGGAGCACGTACACTTGAGGCGGCTAAAGCCTTTATCAAAGCTGGTGCAACCCGTATTGGTACTTCGTCAGGAGTGGCCATTATGAAAGGTCAATAAAGCCATGACAGTTACTAACAAAGAGAAAGTGATAGAAGCAGCTCGATTGGCAGCAGAAAATGCCTATGTTCCCTACTCTAAGTTTAGAGTTGGTGCGGCTTTGATTACAAAAAATGGAGAAATCTTTCAAGGCTGCAATATAGAAAATGCCTCTTTTGGATTGACCAATTGTGCAGAAAGAACGGCTATTTTTAAAGCGGTATCTGAAGGACACCGTGATTTTGAGTGTCTCGCTGTTTACGGTGATACCAAAGAGCCTATATCACCATGCGGTGCATGTCGCCAAGTGATGGCTGAGTTTTTTAAATCCGATTCTAAAGTGATTCTTATCGCTGAAGATAAATCGACAGTCGAGATGACAGTCGGAGAGTTGTTACCATACTCTTTTACAGACTTACAATAGTCTAGTTGTTTTATTCTTTATTAAGCAAGTTTTCTTGCAAGTTATAGGAGGAGTGTTCAAGATGAAATTGAACAAGAAAATTATCGGTCTTGGCCTTGTTGCTGTAGCAGCACTTGGTCTTGCAGCATGTGCTCGTGGCGGACGCGGTGGATCATCAGCTGATTCTAAAGTTAAAGCTGCTATCGTTACAGATACTGGTGGGGTAGATGATAAATCATTTAACCAATCAGCATGGGAAGGACTCCAAGAGTGGGGTAAAGCTAACAAACTTAAAAAAGATTCTGGCTTTACTTACTTCCAATCAAACTCAGAGTCTGACTTTGCAAACAATATGTCAGCTGCTCAAAGCCAAGGTTACAACCTCATCTTTGGTGTTGGTTTTGCCCTTCATGATGCTGTTTCAGATGCTGCTAAGGAACATGAAGATGTTAACTACGTAATCATTGATGATGTCATCAAAGACCAAAAGAATGTTGAGAGCGTTTTGTTTGCTGATAACGAAGGTGCTTACCTTGCAGGTATCGCAGCAGCAATGCAATCAAAAACAAATAAAGTTGGTTTCATTGGTGGTCAAACATCAGATACAATTACACGTTTTGAAGCTGGTTTCACAGCAGGTGCTAAATCTGTAAAACCAGACATCGATGTACAAGTTCAATATGCTGAATCATTCTCAGACGCTGCTAAAGGTACAACAATTGCTTCAACTATGTACGCTTCAGGCGTTGACGTAATCTATCAAGCAGCTGGTGGTACTGGTACTGGTGTCTTCACAGCAGCTAAAGAAGTTAACGAAAAACTTGATGCTGACAGCGATAAGAAAGTTTGGGTAATCGGTGTTGACCGTGACCAAAATGCAGAAGGTAACTATACATCTTCAGACAAGAAAAAATCTAACTTTGTTTTGACTTCAACAATCAAAAAAGTTGGTACAGTTGTTAAAGATATCGCTAACGGACAACTTAAAGGCGATAAATTTGAAGGTGGTTCTACTAAGACTTATGGTATCAAAGATGGTGGTGTTGACATCGTAACATCTAAGCTTCCTTCTGATATCAAGGATGCAGTAGAAAAAGCTAAAGAACAAATCAAGAATGGTGAATTGAAACCAACTGATGGTCTTAGCAAATAATCCATAATATCTAAACTGGGACAATTTTTGTCTCAGCAAAGGGAAGCAGTTTATATTTCCCTTTGCTGATATAAAAATAATTCTTGAAAGGAGATTGTATGACGAAGCCAAATGTCATTGAGATGCACGATATTACCAAAAAATTTGGTGAATTTGTGGCAAATGATCATATCAATCTTGATGTGAGACCAGGAGAAATCCATGCCCTCCTCGGTGAAAATGGTGCTGGTAAGTCAACCTTAATGAACATGCTTGCAGGTCTTTTACAGCCAACAAGCGGGATTATTAAGGTTAATGGACAAGAGGTGACGATTGATTCACCTTCGAAAGCAACGAAATTGGGGATTGGGATGGTTCACCAACACTTTATGTTGGTTGAAGCTTTTACAGTTGCTGAGAATATCATCCTGGGTAGTGAGGTAACCAAAGCTGGTGGTGTCCTTGATATGAAGAAGGCTATTAAGGAAATTACTGAGCTCTCTGAAAGATATGGTCTTGCGGTAGATCCAACAGCTAAGGTGGCAGATATTTCTGTTGGTGCTCAACAGCGTGTTGAAATCCTTAAGACTCTGTATCGTGGTGCTGATATTTTGATTTTCGATGAACCGACTGCGGTATTGACTCCGTCTGAAATTACTGAACTTCTAAACATCATGAAAACCTTGGTCAAAGAAGGCAAGTCAATTATCCTTATCACCCATAAATTGGATGAGATTCGTGCGGTTTCTGACCGTGTCACAGTTATCCGTCGTGGTAAATCAATTGATACAGTGACAATTGAAGGATCAACAAATGCTGACTTGGCCGAAATGATGGTTGGTCGTCATGTCTCCTTTAAAACAGAAAAAATTCCTTCAAATCCAAAAGAAGTTGTTCTTTCTATTAAAGATTTGGTGGTTAATGAGAACCGTGGTGTTCCTGCCGTTAAGAACTTATCTTTAGATGTTCGTGCGGGTGAAATCATCGGTATTGCCGGTATTGATGGTAACGGTCAAACAGAGCTTGTTCAAGCGATTACTGGACTACGTAAAGTTAAGTCTGGTGACATTACTATCAAGGGTGAATCTATTATTCATAAGACAACTCGTCAGATTACAGAGATGAGTGTTGGTCATATTCCTGAAGACCGTCACCGTGACGGTATGGTTCTTGAAATGACAGTAGCTGAAAATATTGCCCTTCAAACCTACTACAAGGAGCCAAATTCGAAAAATGGTATCTTGAACTATAATGTTATCAATGCTAAAGCTCGAGAATTGATGGAAGAATTTGACGTTCGTGGTGCTGGAGAGTTGATTGCTGGTGGTGACTTGTCTGGTGGTAACCAACAAAAAGCTGTTATCGCCCGTGAAATTGACCGTGACCCAGAGCTTCTTATTGTCAGTCAACCAACTCGTGGTCTTGACGTAGGTGCCATTGAATACATTCGTAAACGTATTATCGCTGAGCGTGATAAAGGTAAGGCTGTTATTGTAGTCAGCTTTGAATTGGATGAAATTCTTGATATGTCAGACAGAATTGCAGTTATCTACGATGGTGCAATTCAAGGTATCCTAGATCCTGCTGAAACGAATAAGCAAGATCTTGGTATCCTAATGGCTGGTGGACAATTGAATAAGGAGGAAGCAAATGTCTAAGAAAACACAAAATTGGGCAGTTCCTTTGATTGCTGTCCTCTTGGGAATGTTGATCGGGGCTGTATTGATGTTAATCTTTGGTTACGATCCATTCTGGGCTTACTATGATCTCTTCAGTACAGCCTTCGGTTCTTTGAAAAATATTGGTGAAATTCTTCGTGCCATGAGTCCCTTGATTCTTATCGCACTCGGATTTTCTGTAGCATCTAAAGCTGGTTTCTTTAACGTTGGTTTGCCTGGTCAGGCTTTAGCAGGTTGGACTTCGGCTGTATGGTTTGCATTATCATTTCCAGAATTACCAAAAGTAGTTTCAGTTTTCTGTACAGTAATCATCGGTCTAGTAGCTGGTGGTATCGCTGGTGCAATTCCGGGTATTCTTCGTGCTTACTTGGGAACTAGTGAGGTCATTGTTACCATCATGATGAACTACATCATTTTGTATGTAGCAAACAATATTGTTCGATTTGGTTTTACAGCCGACATGTTACGTTCATCAGAAGCATCTAATAAGGTCGCAGCCTCTGCAAGCTATCAAACAGAATTCTTATCCTCTTTAACAGGTGGCTCACGTTTTAATATTGGTTTCTTCCTTGCTCTTGCAGCAGTTTTCCTTGTTTGGTTCATGCTCAAGAAAACAACAACTGGTTTTGAAATTACATCTGTAGGTCTTAACCCTCATGCATCTGAATATGCAGGGATGTCATCAAAACGTGTTATTATCATGTCTATGATTATTTCAGGTGCCCTTTGTGGACTTGGAGGAACAGTAGAAGGACTTGGTACCTTCCAAAATGCCTTTGTTCAAAACTCTTCATTGGCAATTGGTTGGAACGGTATGGCGGTTGCTCTTTTGGCTACTAATTCACCTATTGGTATTCCGTTTGCTGCCCTTCTTTATGGTGTCTTGTCTGTAGGTAAGAGTGGTATGATTGGTGTGCCACCTGAAATCATTGATGTTGTTTCAGCCTTGATTATCTTCTTTGTTGGTGCTAACTACATCATTAGATATTGGGTTCGCCCTCGTCATAAATCAGTGAAAGCTAAAGGAGGACAGAACTAATATGGACTTTATTACAATTATAGCCTTGATCGTTGCCTCTATGTTGAAATACTCAGCACCATTGATTTTTACAAGTATCGGTGGAACTTTCTCTGAACGAGGCGGTATCGTAAATGTCGGCCTTGAAGGAATTATGGTAATTGGTGCTTTCGCAGGTGTTCTCTTTAACTTGACTTTTGCAGAAAGTTTTGGAAATGCGACACCTTGGATTGCTGCGATTGTAGCAGGTCTGATTGGTGTTCTCTATTCATTGCTCCATGCGGTTGCGACAATTAACTTCCGTGCTGACCATGTTGTCTCTGGTACAGTGTTGAACCTTATCGCACCATCTTTGGCGGTCTTCTTGACACGTGTTATCTATGGTGCTGGTCAAACACCTGCTATCAGTCATAACTTTAAGACTGTATCATTCCCAATCTTGGATCATATCCCTTTCTTGGGTAAAGTTTTCTTCACTAACGTTTCTTTGGTAGCGTATGTTGCTATCTTGGTTTCAGTAGCATCATGGTGGCTTATCTTCAAGACACGCTTTGGTTTGCGACTTCGTTCAGTTGGTGAACACCCACAGGCAGCCGATACACTTGGGATTAACGTCTACCGTATGCGTTACTATGGCGTTATGATTTCAGGTTTCCTTGGTGGTGTTGGTGGTGCGGTATATGCTCAATCCATCTCTAACAACTTTGCTGTTACAACAATTGCAGGTCCTGGTTTCATCGCCTTGGCTGCTATGATTTTTGGTCGTTGGAGTCCAATCGGGGCTATGCTTTCAAGTTTGTTCTTTGGATTGTCACAATCATTGGCAATCATTGGAAAACAGCTTCCACTTATTTCACATGTACCAAATGTGTATTTGCAAATTGCACCATATATCTTGACAATTATTGTATTGGCTGCTTTCTTTGGTAAAGCCGTTGCACCTAAAGCAGATGGTGTTAACTACATCAAATCTAAATAAACACACTACAGTGTTTCAGATAAGAAGGTCTATCGGCCTTCTTTTTATTCGAGAAAAAAAGCTTGTCAATACTTACTAAAGTTGGTGTCGACAAGCTTTTGTTTTTTTATGAAAAATGTGGGTTAAAGACCTTCTCATGACCAATAGTGGTGTCCCATCCATGACCTGGGAAAACTCTGTAGTGGTTAGGAAGTGTAAAGAGTTGCTCTTTAATACTAGTGAGTAATTGTTCGTGGTTCCCTGTTGGGAGGTCCCAGCGTCCAATTGTTTCTTTAAAGAGGGCATCACCAGAAAATACAGTTTCTTCTTTATCAAAGATAAAAGAAACACCTCCAATAGAGTGTCCTGGGGTTGGAACAACTTTAAACTGGAAATCCTCGATGTTATAATCTTGAGTGAAATCGAAGTAGTATTCTGCCGGATTGACAATAACGTCTTCCATATCGTCATGACGAGGTAGTCCAGATAAATTATCAATAGGATTCAGCAACCAGTCTTTTTCAGCTTCAGCAACGTAAACAGGAGGATGATTGTATGCCTGACGGACTGCTTCAACACTCATAATGTGGTCGTAGTGTGTATGTGTCAAAAGGATAGCAGCAACTGGTTTGTCGATTGCTTTAAGTTCAGTTAAGATACTAGAAGTATCACTTCCTGGATCAATGACTAGACAGGCTGTATCGTTTTCTAAAATATAGGTGTTTTCCTGAGCAACAGGATTTAAAATTCGTCTTATTTTCATAGCTCTAGTGTAGCACGAATTTCAGGCTTTTTCCAATATCAGAATGATGGCTTTGTCTTTTTTTGGGGCTTTGGATATGCTATAATAGGGTCACTATGAGTGAAAAAAACACGAATAAATATGCCATTGTTGACTTGGAAGCAACCTCCGCTTCGTCAACGGCTAGTATTATACAGGTGGGAATCGTAATCATGCAAAATGGTCAGGTGATTGACGAATTTGCGAGCGATGTCAACCCACACCAAGAACTCGATGATCACATTATTCATTTAACAGGGATTACCGATCAGCAGTTGGCTCAAGCCCCAGATTTCTCAGAAATTGCTAGAACCATTTTTGAACTGATTGAGGACTGTATTTTTGTTGCCCATAATGTTAAATTTGACGCTAATTTGCTTGCAGAGGCACTTTTCATGGAGGGCTTCGAACTAAGGACTCCTCGTGTGGATACTGTCGAATTGGCTCAGGTTTTTTATCCGACGCTAGAACAATATAAGCTATCTCATTTATCCAAGGTTCTTAATCTTGACCTAGCTCAGGCCCATACCGCTATTGAAGATGCGAGAGCGACCGGACAGCTTTTGTTTCATTTGATGGATAAGATTGCTAGCTTACCTAGACAGACCATTGAGATGCTTTTGACCTTTTCAGATAATCTTCTTTTTGAGACTGAGTTGGTTATTCGTGATGCTATAAGAGGTCAAAATTTAGGTCTTTCAAAAGAATATGTCATGCTTGAAGAATCTGGAATTGTTCTTCGTAGACCTTTGACTTATAAGGCAGAACGAAAACTGTCTCAAGATTTTGATACCAATATTGCTCTCTTAGATTTGGAATCACGGCTTAAACAAAAAGAGTTTGCTGAGGCAGTAAGAAGGGAGCTTGATAATACTGATATTTCCATGATTCAGGCTCAGACTGGAATCGGAAAAACCTATGGCTATTTGCTTCCTTTGTTGGCGCAATCTGATGTAGAAAAAGTGGTGGTGGCTGTTCCGACCAAGCTCCTTCAAAATCAGATTATGAATCAGGAAGCTACAGCCTTATCGGATGTCTTTAATATTAACTTCCATAGTCTCAAAGGACCTCAGAATTATATCAAGTTAGATGCCTTCTACCAAACCTTACTTCGTCAGGATAGTAACCGTTTGATTAATCGTTACAAAATGCAACTTTTGGTGTGGTTGACTGAAACAGAGACAGGGGATCTTGACGAAATCAGACAAAAACAGCGCTATATGGCTTATTTTGATGAGATTAAGCACGATGGTAAGTTAAAAGCTGATAGTCTTTTTGCTGAATATGATTTTTGGCAACAGTCCTACCAAAAAGCCCAGGAAGCTAGGGTAGTTGTGACCAACCATGCTTATCTGTTGACGCGTATGGAAGATGATCATGATTTTGTTCGAGGAAAAACTCTTGTGATTGATGAGGGGCAAAAGATGGTTCTGGCTTTGGAACAATTTTCACGTCATCAAGTCAATCTTACTGTCCTGTTGCAACATATTCATCGAATTCTTGATAGTGGTAGTCAAAGCTTGCTTCAACAACGATTGCTCGAAAATCTGCAGTTTGAAGTTAGCCATCTAATCCAAGAACATCAACAATTTCCTCAGAAGCAGTATAATCGCCAGCAATTAGATCGTTTGCTACAAACCATTTCTGAACTGGAAGGTGAAAGTGATTTGATGGAGATGTTGTCTCCACTGAAGACACCGCTTTACAGCCATTTCTGGCTTGAAACAGATTATTATCAAGAACATCGTGTGACTTATTTAAAGGCGTCACGCAAAGAGCTCTTAGAGCTTTCTGCTTATCTACCAAGTGCCCAAAAAGTGATAATTGTTTCAGCAACTATTGATGTGGGACCTGATGTAGATGTGGCTGATTTGTTGGGATTAGATCAGGTACGCAAGGTTAGCCTCTCAATGGACACTTTACCCAATCAAGCTATTTGGATTGATCAAAGTATGCCTATGATTGGTGTTTCTTCTGAGGAAGAGTATGAAGTTGCTCTTGCAAAACGTCTCCAGAAGCTATCTGAAATGGAATATCCAATTTTAGTACTATTCACGTCTCGAAAGAGTATGATGGCTGTTTCAGATTTATTGGATCATAGGGAAGTTCGTCACCTAACTCAAGAGAAAAATGGGACTGCTTTTAATGTCAAAAAACGTTTTGATAGAGGTGAGACCAATCTCCTTCTTGGTATGGGGTCGTTCTGGGAAGGTGTTGACTTTGCCCAACAAGATAGGGTAATTGAGGTTATTGCACGTCTGCCGTTTGACAATCCTAAGGATCCATTCTATCAAAAGATTGAATCTTGGTTTTCTAAGCAAGGAAAGAGCACCTTTGATAGTTACAGTCTTCCCATGACGGTTTTACGTTTTAAACAAGCTATTGGACGTGCTCAAAGACGTCCAGAACAGCGCTCGGCTATTCTTCTTATGGATAATCGCCCGCTCGTTAAGAGTTATGGAAAACTATTTCTAAAAGAAGTGACACAAGAAGTTGCGCTTAAGCCCGCTAAGTTCGAGGAAGTCAAAGAGGATATTCAGGATTTCTTAGAACAAGAAAGTTAACTTTTTAAAACCAACCTTTTCTAAGATTACTTAGGTTTTATAAATTTTACTGACTTATAAAAAAGATAGACTTAATTGCTCAATACTAGCTATATTGCTATGTAAAGATTTATCATTTTCTGATATAATAAATTCAGAAACTTTTTTAGGAGGCATTATGCGTAAACAACGTTCACCCTGGACCAAAAAGCAACAGTTCATTTTTGGAATAATTGTAATCGTTGTGACCTTAATTGCCTCTTTGACTGCTATTCTTATTGTAGCGACTAAGCCTTACGTAGACGCTGAAAAGAAGGTTATTGCCATAGCAGAGAGCAAAGCAGATATTAAGACTGTTACTGAATTTGATATCTACCATGGTGAGGCTACCTATTACGGACTTCTTGGAAAGTCTGGTCAAGGTGAGAAACTGGCTGTTATCGTGAGTCATGATTCAGGTGAGGTTGATATCTACAAGCAATCGGATGGTATTAGTAAGTCAGTGGCTAAGAAAGCTGCTAAAGCCTATGGTGCTAAGGATATATCCTATGTCCACCTAGGAAAGTATGGCAAAACTCCTATTTGGGAAGTGAAGTCAGGAACCCAGTATTATCTGGTTGATTTTATCTCAGGTCAGGTTATTAAAGTGGAAGGACTATAATGAAATGACAAAATTATCAAATCGTGTATTACAAATGGAAGAAAGTGTTACTTTAGCTGCCAGTGCGCGTGCTAAAGCTCTTAAAGCTCAAGGACGTGATATCTTGAGTTTGACACTTGGTGAACCAGATTTTGTAACACCTAAGAACATTCAAGATGCTGCCATTGCCTCTATTGAAAATGGTAAGGCAAGTTTCTATACCGTAGCTTCTGGACTTCCAGAACTTAAGGATGCGATTAGCACTTACATGGAAAACTTCTATGGCTATGCTGTAAAACCAAATGAGGTTGTTGTCGGCACTGGTGCGAAGTTTATCTTATATGCTTTCTTTGCTACGGTCATCAATCCTGGTGATGAAGTCATTATTCCAACACCCTGCTGGGTTTCGTATGTAGACCAAGTTAAAATGGTTGAGGGTGTTCCAGTCACTTTCCAAACGACTGAAGCTAATCACTTTAAAGCAACAGTTGAACAACTTGAAGCTGCTCGCACTGAAAAAACTAAAGTTGTCTTGCTTAATTCTCCATCAAATCCAACAGGAATGATTTACAGCAAGGAAGAATTGCAAGCAATCGGTGACTGGGCGGTTGAGCACGATATTTTGATTTTAGCAGATGATATCTATGGCCGTTTGGTCTATAATGGCAATACCTTTACTCCAATTTCAAGTCTTTCAGATGCCATTCGTAAGCAAACAATTGTGATTAATGGTGTTTCCAAGACCTATGCTATGACAGGTTGGCGTGTTGGTTTTGCTGTCGGAGATCCAGAAATTATTTCAGGTATGGCTAAGATTATCAGTCAAACGACATCAAATCTTACAGCAGTTTCTCAATATGCTGCTATTGAAGCCTTAACAGGTGATCAATCTTCTATCGAAGAAATGCGTCAGGCCTTTGAGGAACGTTTGAATACGATTTATCCACTCCTAGCTGAAGTGCCTGGCTTTGAAGTCATCAAACCTCAAGGTGCCTTTTACCTCTTCCCTAATGTTAAAAAAGCGATGGAAATCAAAGGCTACACAAATGTTAATGATTTTACAAACGCTATTCTTGAGGAGGCTGAAGTCGCTTTGGTAACAGGTGTAGGATTCGGCGCGCCTGAAAATATTCGACTTAGCTATGCAACAGACTTGGATACTTTGAAAGAAGCAGTCCGCCGAATCAAAGCCTTTATGGAAAAATAGAATTAATATAGATCAAAAGAAAAGAGAAGTAATTACATGTCTAAACAATTAGTTTCAATTATTGATGTGCCTAAACACGTGGGCGAAGAAATCACTATCGGTGCATGGGTAGCTAACAAATCAGGTAAAGGGAAATTGGCCTTTCTTCAATTGCGTGATGGAACTGCCTTCTTCCAAGCGGTAGCTTTCAAACCTAACTTCATCGAAAAATACGGTGAAGAAGAAGGTACTGAAAAATTTGATACTGTTAAACGCCTTAGCCAAGAAACATCAGTTTATGTGACTGGTGTGGTCAAAGAAGACGAACGTTCAAAATTTGGTTACGAGTTGGATGTGACAGCAGTAGAAGTCATCGGTGAATCACATGATTATCCAATCACACCAAAAGAACACGGAACTGACTTCTTGATGGATAATCGTCACCTTTGGTTGCGTTCACGTAAACAAATGGCTGTCCAACAAATTCGTAATGCGATTATTTACGCAACTTACGAATTCTTTGATAAAAATGGTTTCATCAAATTTGATAGTCCAATTTTGTCAGGAAATGCAGCTGAAGATTCAACAGAATTGTTTGAAACGGATTACTTTGGTACACCTGCTTACCTAAGCCAATCTGGTCAGCTTTACCTTGAAGCTGGTGCCATGGCTCTTGGTCGTGTCTTTGACTTTGGTCCTGTTTTCCGTGCCGAAAAATCTAAAACTCGTCGTCACTTGACTGAGTTCTGGATGATGGATGCTGAGTATTCATTCTTGTCACATGATGAGTCACTTGATTTGCAAGAAGCTTATGTTAAAGCTCTTATTCAAGGTGTTATTGATCGTGCGCCACAAGCTCTTGAAATCCTTGAACGTGATGTAGATCTTCTTAAGAAATACATTGCTGAGCCATTCAAGCGCGTGTCATATGATGAAGCTATCGATCTTCTTCAAGCACATGAAAATGATGAAGATACTGATTACGAGCACCTCGAACATGGAGATGACTTTGGTTCACCACACGAAACTTGGATTTCAAACTATTTTGGTGTTCCAACATTCGTTGTTAATTATCCAGCAAGCTTCAAGGCCTTCTACATGAAACCAGTTCCTGGTAATCCTGAGCGCGTTCTTTGTGCAGACCTTTTGGCTCCAGAAGGTTATGGTGAAATCATCGGTGGTTCAATGCGTGAAGATGACTACGATGCTCTTGTAGCTAAAATGGATGAACTCGGAATGGATCGTTCAGAATACGAATTCTACCTTGACCTTCGTAAATATGGTTCAGTACCACACGGTGGTTTTGGTATTGGTATTGAACGTATGGTTACTTTCGTAGCTGGAACAAAACACATTCGTGAAGCTATTCCATTCCCCCGTATGTTGCACCGTATCAAACCATAAGTAAAATTCTTTAGGAGTGCAAAAGTATGAAAAGATGGTTACTTGGTCTTTTGGCCTTACTTTGTATGGTTTCAATGGTAGCTTGCAGCAAGTCTGCTCCCTCACTAGAGGGTGAATGGCAGGCACAAGATGCCTTAAAGAAGGATTATACGATTGTCTTCAAGAAAGATAAGGTCAAGATTGGTGAGCAGGATTATAACTATACAGTGGATGGTCCCAAGTCTAAAGATGACTTTACCTATTATTCGCTAAAAGTAAAAGATCAGGGAAAAGAAACGTCTTATACAGTATTTTTCCCAACTAAATCCAAAGAGGTTGCTCTTTTTCTACAACCAAATGATGAGAAAGAACCCCTTAAGGGTCAAATGCTCTTTGCACTTAATAAAAAAGACAAACCAGACTACTATAGCTATGTCAAAAAGTATCTGAAATAAAAACGCCAACTGGCGTTTTTACTTTAAATTAAGGAGGTTAGGAAAATGTAGGCAACTCTAAGTAAGTCTTTTAGAAACAATCAAATTACATATTGAAAGTGAGAAAACGATGTTTAAAAGAACTTACAAAGGCAATATTCCACTTCTAGCAGGACTGGAATTCACATCTTATTTTGGAATCACCAGTTTTTGGATTTTATTTTTCATTCAGAATGGTCTTTCCTTACTTCAAATCGGTTTACTAGAAAGTATCTTTCATGGGACAAGTCTCTTGTGTGAGATTCCATCAGGTATGTTGGCCGATCGGTTTAGCTACAAGACCAATCTCTATTTGGCTCGCTTGGCCAGTATTGGATCCTCTGTCTTGATCTTACTTGGTCAGGGAAATTTTTGGATCTATGCGATTGCCATGATGGTCAATGCTTGGTCTTACAATTTTGACTCGGGGACCAGTACGGCTTTCTTATATGATTCAGCAGTTGAAGCAGGTCAAAAGGACCGCTATCTTCAGATTTCTAGCTTTTTGTCTGGTGTGGCAGAAGTCACCCGAACTCTAGGTACAGTTGTTGCTGGTTTCTTTGTTCACGGAGCCTTGGCCTGGACCTATCATATTGCGATTGGCCTTTCATTAGTTTCCATTCTCTTGATTTTTCTGATGAAGGAGCCAGAAACTAAGAGTGATGAAAGAGATCGCTTAACCTTAAAACGGATATTGGTGGTGGTGAAACAAGAATGGCAGGAGAAACCGGTCTTATTTTACTGGATGCTCACCTATCAACTGCTAGGAACCATCATGTGTATGTTTTATTTTTACTACCAACAGAAAATCAGTGACCTAGCCAGTTGGCAAGTATCGCTCATCATGCTTGTTGGTAGTCTCTTAAATCTTCTAGCTGTTTATCTAGCTAGTCAAATCGGGAAAAAATGGAATAGCAATCAAGTCTTTCCAATTCTGGTTGCGCTGACAGGGTTGGCCTTGCTGTTGGTATGGTTGAGAACTCCATTCGCCTATCTAAGTGTTTATCTTTTGACCAATGCACTTTATGCGGTTTATCAACCCATTTACTACAATGATTTACAAGGCTATTTACCATCCAGTGTACGGGCAACCATGCTGAGCATCAATTCGATGATGTTTAGTCTATCCATGATTGTCATCTTCCCACTGACGGGTTGGTTCATCGATAGTTATGGATTTGTAGTAGTCTTTATCATCCTGGGCCTTGTAACGCTATTCTCTTTCCCTCTCTTACTGATTGGATTGTGGAAAATGGGCAAGATAATAAATAAAGGGACAAAGATGGATTAATATTCCAGACTTTTATTAGTCTACATAAGTTTAAATTGGATAATAGCATCTTGCTTAACAAAATCCGAACGAACTCTCTCTGCTGTGCAGGGAGAGTTTTTTTATCTGATAAATTGTGGTAAAGTAGGCACATCCTTTACAATAAGAATCAAGTCGTGTGAAATCTTTAGGCCAAATGCTCTTTGCACTTAATAAAAAAGAAAAACCAGACTACTATAGCTATGTCAAAAAGTATCTGAAATAGTAAGAGAAGGATTAGCCTAGCGCTGATTCTTTTCTTTTTGGAATTATATGTTTCAATTTTCAGAATATTTTGTTATAATAGCAACATATTAGTCAAAGGAGAACTATCATGGCAAAAACTATTCATACTGATAAAGCACCAGCAGCAATCGGACCTTATGTTCAAGGTAAAATTGTTGGCAATCTTTTGTTTGCTTCTGGTCAAGTACCATTGTCACCAGAAACAGGTGAAATCATTGGTGAAACAATTCAAGAGCAAACAGAACAAGTTCTTAAAAATGTTGGTGCTATTTTGGCGGAAGCTGGTACAGACTTTGATCACGTTGTCAAAACAACTTGCTTCCTAAGTGACATTAACGATTTCGTTCCATTTAATGAAGTGTATGCAACTGCCTTTACATCTGATTTCCCAGCACGTTCTGCGGTAGAAGTGGCACGTTTGCCAAAAGATGTTAAAATTGAAATCGAAGTTATCGCTGAGATTGATTAATGAAGAGAGCCTTGGCTCTTTTCTTTTTTTCTCAACTATGATAGACTATTAAAGATAAATCATTTTCGATGTTTGGGAGACACCATCGCTAAAAAAAACCATTACTGGCGTTTTTTTTGGCTCCCCCAAGGGGCCTTTTTATGTGTCTCAGACATCACGAATAAAGAGGAATATTATGAAACGTCAATCAGCTTTGGTCGTCTTTAGTGGCGGTCAAGATTCTACTACTTGCCTATTTTGGACTCTAAAACATTATGAAACAGTTGAATTAGTTACTTTTGCTTACGGGCAACGTCATAGCCTGGAAATTGAAGTAGCTAAAGAGATTGCGCAAGAACAAGGGCTTAAACACCATGTTTTGGACATGTCTTTGCTTGGTCAAATCACTGAAAATGCCTTAACATCTGATATTGAGATTGAGGCAGAAGAAGGAGAAGTTCCTAATACTTTTGTGGACGGGCGTAATCATCTTTTCCTTTCTTTTGCAGCTGTTCTAGCTAAGCAACGTGGTATCACTGACATTGTTACGGGAGTTTGTGAGACAGACTTTTCCGGTTATCCAGACTGTCGTGATGTTTTTGTCAAATCGCTTAATGTTACACTTAATCTTGCCATGGCCTATGATTTCGTTATCCAAACTCCTCTCATGTGGTTAGATAAGGCTGAGACTTGGGCTTTGGCTGATCAACTTGGAGCTTTCGACTATGTTCGTGAAAAAACGCTAACTTGCTATAACGGTATTATTGGGACTGGTTGTGGGGAATGTCCTGCCTGCCATTTGCGTCAAAAAGGACTTGAAAAATATCTAGCAGAAAGAGGAGAAGCTTAATGTTCTTTGCACCGAAAGAAATCAAAAAAGAAACAGGTGAGTCTTTGGTTTACAATTCTCACCGTACAATGGTTTCTAAAGAGTTTACTTTTGATGCTGCCCACCATCTTTTTCATTATGAAGGCAAATGCAAATCGCTTCATGGTCATACCTACCATCTTCAAATAGCAGTGAGTGGTTACTTGGATGAGCGTGGCATGACCTATGATTTTGGTGACCTTAAGAGCATTTACAAGGATCATTTGGAACCTCATCTGGATCACCGTTATCTCAATGAGACTCTGCCTTATATGAACACAACTGCGGAAAATATGGTTTTCTGGATTTTCCAGATGACGAGTCAACATCTGCCAGAGGAGAGAGGACTTCGTTTGGAATATGTACGCCTTTATGAAACACCAACAGCCTTTGCAGAGTTTAGACGGGAGTGGTTGGATGACTAGAGAACGTGTACTCAAACTACCAGTGCTTGAAATTTTTGGACCAACCTTTCAAGGGGAAGGGCGAGCAATTGGTCAAAAAACCATGTTTGTAAGGACAGCAGGATGTGATTACCACTGTGATTGGTGTGATTCTGCCTTCACTTGGGATGGTTCAGAAAAGCCAACTCGTATGACAGCTGACGAAGTCATTAAAGCTTTGGATGCGCTAGGAACTTACGACTATGTTACTCTATCTGGAGGAAACCCAGCTCTGCTAGCGGCTAATATGGCTGAACTCGTTTCAAAACTCAAGGCAAGAGGCGTAACCCTGGCCGTTGAAACACAGGGTTCTCGCTGGCAGGAGTGGCTAAAGGAAATTGACCAAGTAACCTTAAGTCCTAAACCGCCATCATCCAAGATGGAAGTCAATATGGAAACCCTTGACTTTATTGTTTCTCAGCTTGATCCTGATAAAGTTACCTTCAAGGTTCCTGTTTTCGATGATACAGATTTAGCCTTTGCTAAAATGATTCAGGAACGTTATCAGCCAGATGTCATGTTTCTTTCAGCTGGTAATCCTGAACCTAAAGCAGAGGGTAATATTGTCCAACATCAATTAAATCGCCTAAAAGAACTATGGGAGACTGTAGCTGCTGATAATTCGTGGGGCAATGTGCGTGTCCTCCCTCAGCTTCATACCCTACTCTATGATAATGAGCGTGGTGTCTAATCTTCACAGTCTATAAGATTAGAATTGATAGTATTTTGACTTTTTTGATGATTAAGATTAGAAATTAAGATTAAAAATCGACTATATAAAGGTCTAGAAAAATTAATAACGAAGGAAGAAAAATGTCACAACAAGAAGAAATGAAAAACCTCACTCTCCTTGGTAATAAGGAGACACCTTATATTTTTGAATACTCTCCACAAGTCTTGGAGTCTTTTGATAATCGTCACACTGATAATGATTACTTTATCAAATTCAACTGTCCAGAATTTACGTCACTTTGTCCTATTACTGGCCAACCTGATTTTGCAAGTATCTATATTTCTTATATTCCAGACCAGCTTTGCGTTGAGTCTAAATCTCTAAAGCTTTACCTCTTTAGTTACCGTAATCACGGAGATTTCCATGAAAACTGTATTAATACCATTGGTAAAGATTTGGTGGAGCTTTTGAACCCCCGTTACTTAGAAGTTTGGGGTAAATTTACACCTCGTGGTGGTATTTCTATTGACCCTTATTATAATTATGGCCGTCCAGAAACTAAGTATGAAAAGATGGCAGAGCAACGTCTTTTTAATCACGATCTTTACCCAGAAAATATTGATAATCGTTAATATCATGCTAAAGTCCTTATGTTAAGGGCTTTTTTATTTTGTTAAACACCTGTCTTTAGGGTGTAAAAGAAAGCTGATTAATCATTTTTTACAAGTAAAAGTAAGGTCATTGTTAGTTTTTTATTGGTCTGTTCTTAGAAAGTTCTATTATTAAAATAATTTGACAATAGAAGTATTATCTCCTACAATTAAAGTAAAACAGAAGCGTAAGCGCTTGCTTATAAAAGGTATATTTGTTTTTAAAAAAGGGGATGAAGACAATGAGAAAAAGTTTACGTCTATTTTCGTGCGCTGTTTTAGGGGCAGCAATATTAGCACCAACGGTAGTTGGTAATGATCATGCACAGGCAGATAGTTATTATGGCCGAGGTTACTATAATAACTATTCTTATAATCCATGGTATAACAACTATTATCCAAACTATGGTTATAACTACGGATACAATGGGTATTATCCAGGCTATAATTACAATTATGGCTATAACTACGGTTACAATAATTACTATCCAAACTATAACTATGGCTATAATTATAACTATAATTATGGTTATAACAACTATAATCCTGGTTACAACAACTACAACGAATCAGGTACTTACCGCTATAGCAATGGGTATTTGTACTACATCTTGAGTGATGGTAGCTACTATGTTAACTATAACGGTCGTTGGGTTCGTGGTGGTGACTATAATAACAACAATAGTGGTTCTAACAATACACCAACGACAGGATATGAGGTTTTGAGAAATGACCCTCACTATCGTTACGAAAATGGTACTCACTATTATTTGAAAGATAATGGCGATTACTATTATTATTCAAATGGTAAGTGGGTGCTTGTTAAAGCTTCAAGCACAGATTCTGAAGCTCCAACAACTTCAACTGTGGATTCAACTTCATCAGCAAGCTCAGAAGTAGCCTCAACCGTGGATTCAACGTCATCAGCAAGCTCAGAAGTAGCCTCAACTGTTGACTCAACTTCGTCTGCAAGCTCAGAAGTAGCTTCAACTGTAGATTCAACTTCGTCAGCAAGTTCAGAAGTAGCTTCAACTGTAGATTCAACTTCATCAGCAAGTTCAGAAGCAGCCTCAACTGCTGACTCAACTTCATCAG
>NZ_LSIZ01000026.1:0-1055 GCF_001556505.1 Streptococcus sp. CCH8-H5
CTACAGCAACTGTAGCGAAAGCTGATGATAAGACAGCTCCAGATGCACCAGTTGTCGATACAGATCTTACAGGTAAGGCAGGTACTCGTACACCAATCGATGTTATTGCTGAACCAGGTACTAAGATTGAATTGTTCGATAAAGACGGTAACAAGATTGGTGAAGCTACAGCTGATGACAATGGTAAAGCCACTATCATACCAACGGTTGATATTCCGGAAGGTAATGTGACAGCGAGAGCGACAGACTCATCAGGTAATGTCTCAGATGCTAGCGCCCCAATGCTTGCAACAAGGGGTGGATCAACAGATACCTTTAATAATAGTAAAGGTTCTAATGTTACTCCAACGGTTGTGAAACCATCACCAGCTGTAGATGTTCAGGCAGTGGATTCATCAGATAAGCACATGAATCTCAAAGCAAGAGCAACTATTTCAGCAGCTCAAAAAGACGCTTCTACTCTTCCAGCTACAGGAGAAGAAGCATCAACTGCAGCTGTAGTACTAGGAGGAGTTCTTGCAGCATTTGGACTTACCTTGGCAGGTAAGCGTAAAAAAGAAGACTAAGATAAATTAAAAAACTTGTAGAAGTGATTTAATAAGTCATCTGAGTTTTCAAACGAAAAGACTCATCCCTAAACTGGGGTGAGTCTTTTTCTACCATTTGTCAAGTATAATACGGTTTCGAACTCAACATTATTTCTGATAGAGTATAATGGGAATTTTTTGAGAAATAGTTCAAGCCATTTTTTCTGACATTTGAGCATATAAAAACGACACCTTATCTGGCATTTTTTGAAATGGCAAAATAAGATTGCTTTGCCAGTCCAACTAACTTCTCAGCTAAGTTACCTATTCTGTTCTCTGAAATACGTTTAGAGGTTTACTGGCGAAAAGTTTCTTTCAACTCAACTTCTGATAATTCTAGCACCCAATACTTGGTTGGGAAGATGGAAACAAGATTTCAATATTGCTCACCTGTAGGAGTAGATAGTAGATTTTCGATTTCTGGGAAGGCGACTTGAAGAACTTTGTGCAGCCTATTCTTCGTCCTTA
>NZ_LSIZ01000027.1:0-1035 GCF_001556505.1 Streptococcus sp. CCH8-H5
TTGCTGTGATTACTCCGTTAGCTACTGTGATATCAAATTTAGATGTTACATCAGCACCAGTTTTACCATCGTAAGCTTTGATTGCTGAAGCATCAACATCAACTTTAGCCTCATCATAGTCATCTGAGATTCCTACAGATTGGATGTTGTCTTTGTTGTTTGCATCAAATTTAGTTGTATCTAACCATACTTGGTAAACTAGTTTTTGACCTGGTTTAACTGATTTAGTGTTAATGTTTTGAGCTTCATTGTTATCAGCTTTATCAGCATATGGGTTTGCATTTGTATCTGCATACTTGTCTGCTAATTCTTTATCATCATCTAATAATGAAGTTCCTGTTAGGTCAAATTCTTTTTCGTTTAGAACGTATTTCTCTGGGTTGAATTCTGGAGTTTCTGGTGGTGTTACTGTATTGTTGAACTCTTTGTCTGCGATGTCGCCTACAGTAGCCACAAGAACTTTAGCTGTTCCGTCGTGTGATACTGTTACTGTGACATTTGCTTTCATAGTATCGTATGTTACAGTTCCGTCAGTTCCTTTAACCTCTTCAACTGTAAAGTTGTGAACACCTTCTTCACCCTTCTTGAATTCAAGAGCTTTGAACTTAACGTTACCAGATGCATCGTTGCTTACAGTTTCAAGAGTCTTACCTTCAGAATCTTTAAGTACGAAGCTGAATTCGTTAGCTTTAAGTTCACGACCTTCAAGTTTCTTAGTGAAGTTGAACTCTACTTCAACTGGAACACTATTCACACGTTTTTCAGTTGGTTTGTTTGGTTTTTCAACAGTCTTGCTTACTGGGTTGTAGTAGTTTACTACTTGTGATGCCGTATTTTCGATGTCTACGCCACCTGCAACATCAGCTTTCACTGTTGTTGGGATGTCGAACTTGTAGTAACGTCCAAATTCAAATTTAGTAGTGTCGATGACCTGAGTATTTTCTGCATCTCCTAGAGACTTAGTAAAGCCGTCTTTAAGAGTTGCTGTGATTACTCCGTTAGCTACTGTGATATCAAATTTAGATGTTACATCAG
>NZ_LSIZ01000028.1:0-249 GCF_001556505.1 Streptococcus sp. CCH8-H5
TGCAGTTCCTACGAATGATTTTTCTGGAACAAAGGTTACGGTTCCGTCTGCTGCTACTGTGTATGTACCAACACCATCAACAGTCTTAGTCGTTGAACCATCATCAAATGTTGCTGGAACATCGTCATTCATTGGTACACGGCTGTCACCTTCGGTGAAGGTTGGCTTACCGGTTTGAGTTGCACCTTGAATATCTGTTGATGTTGCTGGTTCCGCTGTTGGAGTAACTGGAGTTACTGTTGGTGTGTA
>NZ_LSIZ01000029.1:0-63135 GCF_001556505.1 Streptococcus sp. CCH8-H5
TTTAAGATTTTTATAGTTATTTACAACCACTAAAGCCGTAAAAGACACAGAAAAAGGGCGTGACAAGCACGCACATTACCTACATTCTAACAAATGAAAATATTAAAAGTAATAGAAAAAACCAGAGCTTATGCCCTAGTTTTCTATCTATTTTGCTATCACTAAATTATCTGTTTTATCGCTTCATTTAGCTAATTCCTTGAAGGCATCTAAATGACGAGACAAAACAGAGTTAGCCACATCGTCGACTGTGACCTACTCTGCAACTTCTGTCTCACCTTATTCATTTTTAATTAAGGTGTCATATTCTACCAATACATACTTGGGCTTATTATTTTTTAGAATCACTGCAGTCCCCTTCCTGTCGACCATACGAGCAACTTTAGAAAAATTTTGGTTAGCTTCAGAAATGGGAACTAAATTTTCAAGATTAATCTGCATCATAATCCCCTCCCTAGATTTATCATAGCATTTTTTAGAGAAAACCAGTAAATAGGATATATTTGTCCTAGAAAGCGATTCTAAGACAATTAAAGTACATCCTTGTTTCAAAAGTTTGCAGATTTGAACTTCGTTTTGTTATAACATACATAAATAAACATTTGTTACGATAAAACATCGAAAAACTATTTAATCTGATGATAAAAAAAATAACCTCAAGTACAGTTTACATGTACATGGAGGTTAATGCACCTTTTCGATATTAAAAAAATAATCTAGATAATCACTAATTTCATTAGAGGTATTCGCTAATGACTTTTTGATATCAATGACACCTAATAGTTCGAGATGTTCATTAAATATTTTGTTATAATCAATATTCGCTGTCAATAAAATAATTTGTGCATAAACGTTACTCCTCCTAATTTTTTTAACTTTTTTCCATAATTACAATTCTTTGTAAATGTGATAAAATAAAGAGTGTTAGTTGCTGTAGTAATCCTTATATAATTAAAATGATTGTTAACTTTAACTTTTAACTTATATTTTTTAATATACTTTTTAACAGTTATCAACAACCAAAAGTGCCTCACAATATTGAACATACTTCACCTCCAATTCCTATTTTTATTATAGCTTGGTTATACCATTTAATTTGTCATATATCATAAACGGTTCATTTTTTGTCATTTACAGTAAAAGTATACCGATATAATAGTTTCTAGAACTGTTACGATATACCGGTTTTATGACTACTATCATTACTTAAAAGTTTACATACTTATATGTGTACTGCATGTTAGGGAAAATTATCTGTATTTGTAAAGAAACATGGATTTTTATTTAGACGTCCTAAAAAAACAAAACAAATATATTTTCATACTGGAAAAAGACTTCAATGTCTTTTACTACAGTACTAAATTTTTTATCGAATGGAGAGTACACTAATTGTTAAATATTTTTATTTTAGAAGACGAATTTTTACAACAAACACGAATAGAGACCGTTATTAAGGATGTTATTGCAAAAAAATCTCTAAAATGTAAAGGACCTGAGATTTTTGGAAAACCTAGCCAGCTACTTGATGCGATTACCGAAAGAGGTTCTCATCAACTTTTCTTTTTAGATATTGAAATTAAAGGAGAAGAAAAAAAGGGGCTAGACATTGCAAAAGAAATTCGGAAAAAAGACCCTAATGCAACAATTGTTTTTGTAACAACACATTCAGAATTTATGCCAGTCACTTTTAAATATAGAGTTGCTGCACTAGATTTTATTGATAAAGCTTTGGATGATGAAGAGTTTTATGAACGTGTGCATTTAGCAATTGAATATACCATGGATAAAATCGGTGCCACTATTGCCCAAGATTCATTTACTTTTGAAACAGCTACGGCCCATGTTCAAGTGCCTTTTAACAATATTTTATTTTTTGAAACATCTCCAACAATACATAAAGTTATTTTGCATACTAAAGAAGAACGCATGGAGTTCTACGCCAGTATTTCAGAAGTTGAACGAGCTGATGACCGCCTATTTCGATGCCATCGTTCATTTATCGTTAATCCTGAAAATATCGTTAGGATCAATAAAGAAGATAAAATGGTAATGTTTGAAAATAATAATGAATGTCCCATTTCGCGTACGAAATATAAGGGCCTCCTAGAAAAAGTTAAATCTCTGAAAAGCTAAGGTGTTTCTATGGATATAGTTATAAATTTATTGCTGTTCTATTCTAAGATGTTAGTAGCATTGTTACTGTTTCAACAGGTTAGTAACCAACCAATCAAACCTTTGTGGTGTATTATTGGTCCATTTTTGTATGTTCTACTCCTCATCATATGTCCTCCTGTTGGGTACTTTACTTTCTTTTTTATCTTTATTGCTTATAACATATATCAAAATAAGTATGGTAGTAAAACACTTGATATTTTTTATGGCTTGTACCCCGTTATCGTTGAAAGCTTGCTAGGTAGAATGTTAGCATTCTACGTTTTCCCTCTACTAGGAGTCTCTGTCTTCAATGAAGTCAAACTAAGTTGGTATGATATCTTAATTGAATTACTGGTTTTCCCTCTTCATTTACTCATAGTAAAATCTCTTAGGTTAGATTTTAACGAAATAAAAGAAGGTTTCAAGCGTTACTATTTCAAGTATTTATTGTTACTGATCAACATCTCTATGTTTGTATATATGCTCTTAGTTTCTATACTTGTTATTTATAGAGACAAATTAGCTGATGCAGATAACTGGAGAGGACATATTAATAACTTTTATATTGTTCTGTTTTTTGTAATGCTACTCTATCTCAATGCAATTTCAAAAGAAAAACTAGAAAAGGAAATAATTGATCAAAAAGATACTCAATTAAATGAACTATCTATTTACAGCCATCATGTTGAATCACTTTATGAGGAAATTAGAAGTTTCCGTCATGACTACATTAATATTTTGACCAGTCTAAAATTAGGAATTGATAATCAAGATATCGAAGCTATTAAAACTGTATACAGTGGTGTCCTAAGAGATAGTGGAAACCAATTCTATGATAGTAAGTTTGATATTGCTAAACTTAGTAATATTAAGAATGATGCTATCAAAAGTATTCTTTCCGCTAAATTACTTGAGGCACAAAATAGAGGTATTTCAATTTCTGTTGAGATTGAAGAACCTGTTAGTAATTTTAGGATAGAATTACTAGATTTCATAACTGTTCTTTCTGTCCTTTGTGATAATGCTATCGAAGCTACGATTGAAGCTATAAGTCCAAGAATGACTGTTGCTTTCATGAATAATGATGATTCGTTGGTACTTATCGTTGAAAATAGTATAAAATCAGAAAAAGTGGATGTTAATCATATTTTTGATAGGGGGTACTCTAGTAAAGGGGAAGGAAGAGGTCTTGGATTACATAATGTAAACAGCGTATTAGAAAAATACCCTAAATCTACGATTACCACTCGTAGTGCAAATCATCTCTTTTCTCAAACTATCAAATTTTGTAAGTAAGTCTCAACTTTTAACTTTAACCTCTTTAATCGACTTAGGTTTTGCATTTGAATAGTCTGTTTCTAGTATTTTTTGCTACATAGCTTAATAATTTTTGGGACCATTAGCATAGCTAGTGGTTTTCGTAAGACCAAAATAAGACAGTAACTTCATAATAGTTACTGTCTTTTTTATTTCATGTTTTTCTTAAAACCTTGATAGACTTGAAAAGTGGTTTATAAAGACTTCTTAATCATTTATCAATGCCCTACATCTGAATATGAAATATAATAACGTTGCCCATCTTTGACAAAACTATACCAGTTTCCATCAGGTAAAATTTCATATTTATCCCAATCAACATCACCTGCAGGCATTTTAGAAACAACCTCACTGTCTTTATCTGGTGCAGCATATACAGGGGTTTCCTCATCAAGTGTCAATGTTCCAGAAGTAGCTGTCCAAGCACCTCGACCACCTTCAACTCCTCCAACTTGATAAGCTGGTGTTGTTGCTTCAGCCACTTGCCCACCATCTGTGGTACCTGCTTGAGCTTGTTCTTGAGAAGAAGCTTTAGGTGCTACTGCTGAAGCCTGATTGTCATTTTCTTCATTTGAAACTGCTGAAGATGATGATTGAGCTACTTTCTTATCCTTTTTAACAGCTTTACTTGAGCTAGAAGATGATTTCTTAACCGTCTTGACTGGGCTACTACTTGAGCTAACACGTGCCGACTCATGACTATTAAACTTAGTCACTAAGAAGATAGCGAGGATAACTACAATAAGAGCTGATAGGATACCAATGAGTTTAGTTGTTGTTTTCATAATTGACGTTCCTTTTCTTATGATTTACAAGATTAGTATAATATAAAGACAACTAAAGTTTCATTGAAGTCATAAACAGTAGTTTTTTTGTCATAAAAGGACAACATTTTCTATTTTTAGCGTCTGTTTTAAATGATGGTCTTTATAATATTATTCGTCATGATACAGAATTAAATGAAAAACTTGCACAACACGAACGAGATTACTTAGAGGGTGAAAGACGTGATCCACCTCCTACACAACTATTTGGATATGATGCTAAAACTGATAATGAATCAGATTTTCATTGTGAAGAATTGACTATTGAAAATGAAAATTTATAAAAAGGTTAGTTCTCGTATTTTTTTCTACGACTAATATCAAACATAATATATTTAGAAAAATTGAAAATAAGGAGATAATAAATGATGAATCATGTCAATTCCCAAATAAAAAATAGGAGAAGAAATACAGTTATTGCAAGAGGAAAAATCATAAATATCGAACATAATGAGGATTGCTCTTACTTAAAATTATTTATTCGAAATGGCGCTGGACTAAGACATACTTACTTAACATTTAGATATGATCCAAAAATATTTTATATTAGTAAAAATCAATATGTGATAATTACAGCACATATTAAAAATAAACAAAATAGTTTTGAAGGTGTTGATCAATTTATCATAATTGATTCAATTTCTGAATCGCAAAGTGAACTATCTGAGCACTTTTTTGATAATCAAAAGAAATTAGGATTCTCACATCCCAAATCATACGCAAAATGTTATGTATACGGAAAAGTCATTCATAAATTCGAAAAAAATAATTCTAATTGGATTGAACTTATTGTTAAGGACAATTTTGACTTCACAGTCAAACTCCAATATAGTAAAAAAATGCGAGTATCAGATATAAATTATGATGTAGGAGACAATCTATTCATATATGCTTTAATTATTTCAAGCGAAAAGACAATAAATCAAAAAAAGCGTTCATATTTCAATCTCATAGTAGAGGATATGATAAACAAAACCAATCTAAAATAGAAAAACAAAAAAACTGCCAAAAATAAATTTGGCAGTTTTTTTGGCAGGGAACCTATTAATTCAAACAGTTTCTCATAATCGCTTATCGCAATAAAAAACCGGTATAGTAGGATTCCGCAATTAAATAGCTATATGATTATTATTTAAGAGTAACTGAAGCTCCAGCTTCTTCAAGTTTAGCTTTGATTTCTTCAGCTTCAGCTGCAGCAACACCTTCTTTAATAACTGATGGTGCACCGTCAACGATAGCTTTAGCTTCTTTAAGACCTTCGCCTGTGATTTCACGTACAACTTTGATAACGCCAACTTTTTTGTCGCCTGCAGATGTCAATTCAACGTCGAATGAATCTTTAGCAGCACCAGCGTCAGCAGCACCAGCTGCAGCAGCAGCTACAGGAGCAGCAGCAGTTACGCCAAACTCTTCTTCGATAGCTTTTACAAGGTCGTTCAATTCAAGGATTGAAGCTTCTTTAATTTCAGCAATAATGTTTTCAATGTTCAATGCCATAGTGATTTCCTCCAAATGTGTTTTTTAATATAGTGTTTTAAACGTAGCTTAGGCTACGAGTTGTGAAGATGGGCTTATGCAGCACCGTCTTCTTTGCTTTCTGCAACCGCTTTGACAGCGTATGCAACGTTGCGCACTGGCGCTTGAAGTACAGAAAGGAGCATAGAAAGCATACCTTCTTTGTTTGGAAGTGATGCAAGAGCGTTGATTTCTTCGACTGAAGTGAACGCACCGTCAACAACACCACCTTTGATTTCAAGAGCTTCTGCGTCTTTAGCAAATTCGCTAATAACTTTTGCTGGTGCGATAACATCTTCGTTTGAGAATGCTACTGCAGATGGACCAACAAAAAGTTCTTTAAGGTCTTCAAGACCTGCTTCTTCAGCTGCACGGCTCAAGATAGAGTTTTTGATAACTTTAAATTCAACGCCTGATTCACGAAGATTACGACGAAGAACTGTATCTTGGTCAACTGTAAGTCCACGAGAGTCAACAACAACGATAGATGCTGCTGCTTTCATTTTCTCAGCGACGATAGCAACCTGTTCAGCTTTCTTAGCAATAATAGCTTCACTCATTAGTAGTTTTACCTCCGTTTTTATTTTTGGGCTAGGCACAAAAAAATCGTACCTAAACCTAGACACGAAAGTACAATACGTTACAAAAAAATAGTTACGTTTTGTGCCTCGGTTGGATGTTTACGAGTCTTGCTCCCCAACTGTCTTAGGTCAGTTTTTTCAAACCTTATTTATAATATCATGACCTAAATCAGACGTCAAGAAAAAAATACAATTTTTTTTATTTTTTTCTCTATCTTTTTTTGAAGACCATAAAACCTCTCAAAATCTAAAGATTTCAAGAGGTTATTTCTAATCATACCTAAGGGCTTCGATAGGATCGAGTTTCGAAGCTTTATTAGCTGGTAGGAGACCAAAGATAATCCCTACAGCTGCTGAGAAGGCAATACTTCCCATGGCTACGCCAAGAGAGACTGTCGCTTTAAGGTCCATGGCATTCCCGATTGGTCCAACGACTAGGGCTGCAAAGCCCAGCCCAATCAAACCTCCCAGGATGGTCAAAACCATGGACTCAATCAGAAACTGTGTCAAGATTTTACGACGTGTGGCACCTAAAGCCTTACGAAGACCAATCTCTCGTGTCCGCTCAGTTACCGAAACCAACATGATGTTCATAACACCGATTCCACCAACTAAGAGTGAAATCCCAGCAATAGCTCCGACAACGGTGGTAATGGTTCCAAAGATTGTGTTGACCTGATCTAAGGCCGAGCTCATATCTGCTGCCTTATATTCTCCATTGTCATCTTGGGTCAACTGGGTCAAGCGTTTGGCGGCATCCTTAGCGACACTACTACTATTTTTCACATCGGTCACATGGAAAAAAATCTGGCCAATAGCATCAGTGTTATTTTCAGCTGCTAACTGGGTATTGGCCACAAGAGCTGTTCCAATTTCACCATAGGCACCGATTGCTGTGTCTTTATTCTTATAAACACCAATCACACGATAATCATTTTTCCCAATAGTAACCACTTGGTTAAGGGCATCCTCATTCGTCTCAAAGAGTTTTTTAGCCACCATCTGATCAATGACAATGACTCGTGAAAAGTTTTTATAATCATTGTCTTGCAAGGAACGTCCTGTCAACATCTCTAACTTTTTAGCTTTAAAGTAGCCCTGGCTGGCACCTGTGATATTAACATTCTTCACAGTCTTTTTCTGGAGGGAGATAGAGGAAGTTAGGCTGTTGGTCACAAAATAACTATCGATACCAGGCGTCTGCCTAGCCACTTGCTCCAACCAAACTTCTTTAACCGGTTTGGTCGGATGTGACAGGTCCGCATAGGCAGGATCTAGCTCCTCACCCTTTGCTTCATAGTAGACTTGAACAGTATCCTTATCACCTGTCACACTATCGGTAACACTCTGACGCATCCCATTTCCTAGACCCATGATAAGTACTACCGCAGCAACACCAATGATAATCCCCAACATGGTCAGGAAGGACCGCATCTTGTGAGAACGAATAGAACTAAGAGCAAATTTCCAATTTTCCATTCTTACCTCCTAGTCTATCCGAACGCTGTCCGTTGTGTCTTGGGTGATTTCCCCATCACGGATGACAATCTTACGTCGGGCATAATCCGCAATCTCAGGTTCATGGGTAACCATGACAATGGTCTTTCCTTCACGGTTTAGCTGGGTTAAGAGATCCATAATCTGGGTTCCTGTCTTGGTATCAAGCGCACCCGTAGGTTCATCCGCCAAAATGATTGCTGGATCGTTAGATAGTGCACGCGCAATAGCCACCCTTTGCTTCTGTCCACCAGACAGCTCTGATGGTAGGTGATGGCTACGGTCTGACAAGCCGACTTTTTTCAAGAATTGCTCTGCCCTTTGCTTACGTTCACGTGGAGATTTCCCTGCATAAATCAAGGGAAGCTCTACATTTTTTTGGGCACTTAACTTTGGCAAGAGAAAAAACTGCTGAAAGATAAAACCAATCTGGTCATTTCTTACCTTGGCCAAACGATTTTCAGAGAGATCAGCCACATCCTCGCCCTCGAGTTGATAGGAACCTGTAGTTGGTTGATCAAGAAGTCCAATAATATTCATGAGGGTTGATTTACCTGAACCAGAAGGGCCCATGATTGCCACGAAGTCACCTTCATCAACTGATAAGTCAATCCCCTTAAGGACCTGCAAGGACTCTTGGCCATTTTTGAAAGACTTGGTGATCCCCCTTAAAACCATAAGAGCTGGCTTAGTCACTAGACTTCACCTCTTCTCCACTAGTCTCTTTTGATTTTTTGCTATCGGCATCCGTCACATCCTTTAGTGTCTCACCATCCTTGAAGGATTTTTCAGCCTTAGTAATAACCTTTTGACCTTCTTTAAGCCCTGATGCAATTTCTTGCTGCTTAGCATCTGCATTACCAAGTTTGACCTTGACTTGCTTGATTTTTTGACTCTCGTCATCGTAAACCCAGACGTAGTTGTCAGAGCCTTTCTTGGTCACAGCAGTTACTGGAACTAACAGGGCATCATCATCTTTGGTCACTTCAAGAGATACATTGAAGCCTTGTTTGAGCTTGCCGATTGGACTGGTCAGTTGAACCTTGTATTCATACTGAGAACCTGACTGACCTGAGTTGCCAGATGTCCCCGTTGACTGACTAGCATTTTGCTTAGGATAATTGGAAACATAGCTGACCTTCCCTGTCCAAGTTTGGTCTGGGTATACTTTGGAAGTAATCTTGACCTTTTGCCCCACTGAAATATTTGGAATGTCATATTCTGTTAAGGTCCCTTGAATCTCAAATTGGCCTTCACTTGTCACATGAACTAGGGTTTGGCTCTCTTTTGAAGCAGGGTCCACAGAGTCCGCGACTTCTACGACTGTCCCATTAGCATCTGAAACAATGACTGTTTGGTTGAGGACATCTTGTGCCTTTTCTAGCTCTGATGCTGCATTGGCAATAGCATCATTATAATCTTGCAAGGTTTGGTAATTACTTGCCTCGGTTTGCTGACGCTGTTGAGGACTAACGGTAGTTGTCGAATCATCCTCATCCGAATCACTACTTGTTTGTGCTGAAGCCGCAGGAGCCGTCCCATACTGTTGGAAATAATTACGGTCACGAACTGCCTTATTGTAGGCACGACTAGCCGTATCATAAGCCGCTTGGGCTGAGGTGCTGTCGTATTGGACCAGTTGCTGACCGACGCTAACTTCCTCACCCACAGAGACTGTCACAGTGGCATTGCGTCCAATGGTATTGTCAAAATAAACATACTGTTCCGACTGAGCCTTCACCATGCCAGTCAGAAGGGTCGACGAGGCTAGCTGCCCCTTAGTTACCTTACTTGCTGTAGGGGACTCAGAAGCCTTATCTTTCTTGCCACCACCTGCAAAAAGGTTAAAGCCTAGAACCAAAAGGACAAGGAAGCCGATTCCTCCAATGATCCAAACTCTTTTTTTATTTTTAAATAACTTTGGACTGATTTTCTTTCGCATATGTCTCTCTTTTCTTTTTGTATCGCATGAGTAAAACAATTGTAATACTTTTAACTTTCAGTGTCAATGGCCTTCGCTTACATCCATGACACCATAATGCAGCTTTTGATTGGGTCGAACCTGGCGTTCAAAACCAAGTTCTTCGAAAACGGTATCTCGAAAATGTGCCTTGATGATAATTTTTTCCCGTGCAACACGTTTAGCTTCTTTTAGCCATTTTTCTGTCAGACGGCTACCATTGGCCAGAGGCTTGATAGCCTCTAGATTTTCCGATTCCTTGATGATCTCTGAAAACATAGGATCGGCATAGATGATATCAAAGGAATTGTCAGCTTGAACCTTTAAAAAAGACAAGCTATCGCTCTTAATAGCTTTAATAGAACGCATGGCCTTTTCAAGCTGCTTATCATCCGTCTGATAAGAGGCAAGACCACGAGAAACCACCTGAAAAATCACTTCTTGACTCTCAAGGGCTGTCACCCTATTTCCCATTGCTGCCATCACTAGGCTATCAGAAGCCAGACCCATGGTCGTGTCGAGAATAGATTTGGAAGATTGCCCTAAAAGATTGACTAAAGTATCATGAGGTGCCTTAATTCGAAGAACTGCCGTATCTGGATGAAAGCTCAGCTCACTGCCATCCGCATTAACAAAAGACAATCTGTCTTTATATAGGAGATAGAAAGGTCCAAAGCGCTCTAAACATTTTGCCAAGGACAACTTGCGACGAGGCTGGTAGTCAGCTCCTAACTCGTGAGCTAGTTCTTGGGCACGTGCAATCAAGGTCTCGTTTTCCCGTAAAGATGTCGTAATAATCATGTTTCTAGTATAGCAGAATTTAAGTAGTCTAAACCATGGTCTTAGATTTCATTTTTAACTTTCTAGCTTACATTTGTGTAAGAAAACTCCTCAGCAAGGCTGAGATTCAGAACATAATTAAACTATTTTTAAATATGAAATAGATTTTGCGTACCTAGTCAGCTTAGACCGAGACTTTTGGCAGTGATGAAAACGCCTGAAGCAATTAGTCTCAGGCGTTCGGAAGTTTTGAGACGTTCGGCTCAAAACTTAGTCATGGAACTTCGAAGAAGATCGCTGACGTCCGCCATCACCCAAGAAAAGTCTCAAAAGAAAACTGTGCCTTAAATAAAAAAAAGTCCCAGCAAGGCTGAGACTCTGTTTTAAAATTAGATAGCTTCTGTTGTAAAGCTACGGCTTTCAAGCACACGCACCATGGCATCTGCTGTATCAAGCGCTGTGAAGAGTGGGATTCCTGCTTCGATAGCAGAGCTACGGATTGCTGCTCCATCTTCGTCATAAGTACGTTTGTTACCAACCGTATTGATAATAGCTTGCGCTTTACCTGTACGAACAAGGGCTGGAATGTCGTTGTCGTCATTTTCACCTAATTTGTTAACAAGCGTTGCGTGAACTCCATGTTCATTCAAGAACTTAGCTGTTCCTTCAGTGGCGTAGATACCGTAACCGATAGCATCGAAACGACGAGCCAAATCAAGGGCTTCTTCTTTCGTATCATCATGAATAGTAAAGATGACATTACCAAAGGTTGGCAAGTGGAGGTAAGAAGCTTCAAAGGCTTTATAGAGGGCTTTTTCAAGAGTCGTATCTGTACCCATAACTTCACCAGTTGATTTCATTTCAGGTCCAAGGAGACTATCTACCTTAGCCAATTTTGTGAATGAGAAGACTGGTGCTTTAACATGGACATGCTTGCTTTCTGGGTAAAGTCCATCTTTGTAACCTTGTTCAGCCAATGATTCACCAAGAATCAAGTTTGTAGCAACTTGTGCCATTGGGATATCAGTCACTTTAGACAAGAATGGTACCGTACGGCTGGCACGTGGGTTAACCTCGATAACATAGACAGTTTCGTCCTTAATAACGAACTGAATGTTCATCATACCAATACAGTTAAGACCGATAGCCAAGCGTTTAGTGTAATCAGCGATAGTCTCTTGGATTTTCTTAGAGAGAGTTTGTGGAGGGTAAACTGCCATTGAGTCCCCTGAGTGAACCCCTGCACGTTCGATGTGTTCCATAATACCTGGAATCAAGACATCCTTACCATCAGAGATGGCATCCACTTCACACTCACGTCCAATGATATAGCTATCAACAAGGACTGGGTGGTCTGGACTTGCCTTAACGGCTGTACGCATGTAAGAACGAAGGTCATCTTCATTTTCAACGATTTCCATGGCACGTCCACCCAAAACGTATGATGGACGAACAAGAACTGGGAAGCCAATCTTACGAGCTGCTTCAACCGCTTCTTCTTCATTTGTCGCTGTTTGTCCTGGTGGTTGTGGGATATCGAGGTCTTTAAGGGCTTGTTCAAAAAGGTCACGGTCTTCGGCACGGTCAAGGTCAGCAACCTGTGTACCCAAGATTTTCACACCAGCTTTAGACAATGGCTCTGCCAAGTTGATGGCTGTTTGACCACCAAACTGAACCACGACACCCTTAGGTTGTTCCAATTCGATAACGTTCATCACGTCTTCGAAGGTCAATGGTTCGAAGTAAAGTTTATCTGAAACTGAGAAGTCTGTTGAAACCGTCTCAGGGTTAGAGTTCATGATGATGGCTTCGTAACCTGCAGCCTGGATAGCTTTCACAGAGTGAACTGTCGCATAGTCGAACTCAACCCCTTGTCCGATACGGATAGGTCCTGAACCAAGAACGATGACAGATTCTTTATCAGATTTGATTGATTCATTTTCCCACTCGTAAGTTGAGTAGAAATATGGTGTTGATGACTCGAACTCAGCCGCACAGGTATCAACCATCTTGTAAACAGGAACAATGTTATTTTCCAAACGTGTCGCACGAACTTGGTCAGCTGTTTGATTCCAAAGATCAGCAATCTTACGATCAGAGAAACCGTTACGTTTAGCTTCTTTCAAAACAGCAACATCGCCTACGTGAGTAGCCAATTCTTGTTCCAATTCGAAGATATGAAGCAATTTGTCGAGGAAGAAGATATCAATCTTAGTCAACTCTGACAATTCTTCAATAGTATAACCACGACGGATGGCTTCAGAAAGGTAGAAGAGACGGTCGTCTTGAGCTTTGACAATCTTTTCAACCAAGGCATCGTCTGTGACGTCCGCAAGCTCAGGCATTTCATTGTGGTAAACACCGATTTCAAGTGAACGGCAGGCTTTAAGAAGTGACTCTTCGATGTTACGACCGATAGCCATAACTTCACCAGTTGCTTTCATTTGAGTACCAAGACGACGTTCCCCGTGTTCAAATTTATCAAATGGGAAACGCGGAATCTTAGCAACCACATAGTCAAGAGCTGGCTCAAACATAGCGTAAGTTGTACCAGTGACTGGGTTAATCATTTCATCAAGTGTCAAACCAACAGCAATCTTGGCTGCCAATTTGGCGATTGGGTAACCAGTTGCTTTTGAGGCAAGGGCTGATGAACGAGACACACGTGGGTTTACTTCGATAACATAGTACTTGAAGCTATTAGGGTCAAGAGCCAACTGTACGTTACAACCACCCTCAATTTTAAGGGCACGAATAATCTTCAAGCTGGCATCACGAAGCATTTGGTTTTCAATATCTGACAAGGTTTGCGTTGGAGCAAATACAATTGAGTCCCCTGTGTGGATACCAACTGGGTCAAAGTTTTCCATGTTACATACCACAAGAGCATTGTCTGCGGCATCACGCATAACTTCGTATTCGATTTCTTTGAAACCAGCGATAGAACGTTCAATCAAACATTGGGTTACTGGTGACAATTTCAATCCATTTTCAGCGATTTCACGAAGTTCTTCTTCATTGGCACACATACCTCCACCAGTACCACCAAGGGTAAAGGCTGGACGAACGATAACTGGGTAGCCAATCTCTGACGCAAAGGCAACTGCTCCTTCAACCGTATTTACAATCTCTGATTCTGGAATTGGTTGTTCCAAATCTTCCATCAATTGTTTGAAGAGGTCACGGTCTTCGGCTTGGTCAATCGCAGACAATTTTGTTCCCAAAAGCTCTACTCCAAGCTCATCAAGAATGCCAGCTTTTGACAATTCCATTGCCATGTTCAAACCAGTTTGTCCACCAAGTGTTGGCAAGAGGGCATCAGGACGCTCTTTACGAAGAATACGTGTGACAAACTCAAGCGTAATTGGTTCAATGTAAACCTTGTCTGCGATTTCTTTATCAGTCATGATAGTCGCAGGGTTAGAGTTAACAAGAACAACACTGTAGCCTTCTTCTTTCAAGGCCAAGCAAGCTTGCGTACCAGCGTAGTCAAACTCAGCAGCCTGACCAATGATGATAGGACCAGACCCGATAACCATAATTTTTTTAATATCAGAACGTTTAGGCATAATTTATGATACAAAGCCCGTTAAGGACCCAGTGAAAATAGGAAACGTGACGACGACACCTAAGCGTCTAGTCACCGTTTATCTTTTTCACACAGTCCTTAGGGCGTGTTCACTTCCGTGAACCTGTATCTTCTCCTTTCTATTTGACAACTCTCTGGTTGTCATTAAATAAGGTAGTAGACTGGGGCGAACAAGAGTCACACCCCACTATAGTCACTAGACAGTTGCAATTAACGACGTGCTTTTTCAGCTTGGAAAGCATCAATCAATTCCAAGAACTCATCGAAGAGATAGCTAGCATCGTGTGGACCAGGTGCTGCATCTGGGTGGAATTGCACTGAGAATGCAGGGAAGTCACGGTGACGAACACCTTCAACTGACTTGTCGTTAATTTCTTCGTGTGTTACCATGAGGCAATCTGGAAGTGTCTCACGGTCAATGGCATAACCATGGTTCTGGCTGGTGAAGTCAACACGACCAGTCGCAATTTCACGAACCGCATGGTTAAATCCACGGTGACCAAACTTCATCTTGTAGGCCTTGGCACCATTCGCCAAACTAAACAACTGGTGGCCCATACAAATACCAAAAATTGGAATTTTGCCTTGAATACCACGAATCATATCAAGTGCATACGGTACATCTTCAGGGTTACCCGGACCGTTTGACAACATCACACCATCTGGATTAAGATGGAGAATTTCTTCAGCAGTGATATCATGTGGCACAACAGTCACGTTACAGTCACGTTTTGAAAACTCACGCAAGATAGAGTGCTTGAGACCAAAGTCAACCAAAACGATATTTTTACCAACACCTGGTGCTGGGTAGGCTGTCTTAGTTGATACCTGCTCAATATTGTTGGTTGGCAAAACAGTCGCACGCAATTGATCTTGCAAGTGCTCGATACTGTCACCAGGATTAGCCAAAGTCGCTTTCATGGTACCGTGTTGACGGATAATCTTAGTCAAGGCACGTGTATCAATACCAGAGATACCGGGGATGTTTTTTGCTTTCAAAAACTCATCCAAGGTCATTTGGTTACGCCAGTTGCTGGCACGACGGCTAGCCTCTGACACAACAACACCCTTGGTCGTTGGCTTAATTGACTCATAGTCGTCACGGTTAACGCCGTAGTTACCAACAAGTGGATAAGTAAAAGTCAAAATTTGACCATTGTAAGACTGATCTGTGATAGATTCTTGATAACCTGTCATACCAGTATTAAAGACGATTTCACCCGTCACATCCACATCAGCACCGAAGGCCTGACCTTCAAAAATAGTGCCGTCTTCCAAAATAAGTAAACGTTTTGCCATTATAGTAAATTGTTCCTTTCACTAAGATACAAAGGGCGTTAAACATCTGAATGAAAATCAAATCTAACAAAGAAGCTCTAGCCTCTAGGAAGATTTGTCTCTTTTCAAAGATTTAGCCCATGTTCTTTTTCGTCTGATTCTCTCAGGAATCGGTTAACGTAGTTTACGCTTTGCCATTTAAAATAGCTTCAATAATTGCCATACGGACAAAGACCCCGTTTTGCATCTGAGCAACGATACGAGCCTTAGGCGCCTCAACCAGACTATCAGCAATCTCCACATCACGATTAACCGGAGCAGGATGCATGATAATCGCCTGATCAGCTAACTTGGCATAACGTTCTTCAGTCAAACCATAGAGAGCATGGTAGTCTTCTTTTGAAAATCCTTTATCGTCCCCATGACGTTCGTGCTGAACACGAAGCAACATGAGCACATCCAAGTCCTCAATGACGTCGTCAATAGCCACATGCTGACCATAGACATCGAACTCATTCGAGTACCACTCTGCAGGACCAGCAAAATAAAGCTGAGCACCCAAACGCTTGAGAATCTGCATATTGGACTTAGCGACACGCGAATGCGTAATATCACCTGCAATACAAATCTTAAGATTTTCAAAGGTTCCGAACTCTTCGTAAATGGTCATCAAGTCAAGCAAACACTGACTTGGGTGTTGCCCTGAACCATCACCACCATTAACAATAGAGGTCTGGATAGTCCTACTATCAATCAACTGCTTGTAGTAATCGACTTCCGAGTGGCGAACCACACAGATGTCAACGCCCAAGGCAGACATGGTCAAAATCGTATCATAGAGAGTCTCACCCTTATTCACCGAGCTAGTCCTAGCATCGAACTCAATCACATCCAAGCCAAGTTTTTTCTCAGCCACTTCGAAGGACTTGTGTGTTCGTGTTGAATTTTCAAAAAAGAGATTGGCAGCGAAATACTGTCGATCCAGCTGGAAATCAGCTCTGCCATTTTTAAAATCTCCACCTCGACGAATCAGGCCCAAGACCTCTTCATTCGTGAGGGTTTCCATGGTCACCAAATGCTTCAGTGACACTTTTCCATCTGCAATCGCCATAGTTTTTCCTTTTAAATTGATTGACTAATCTTTGCTACCTTTTTTAGGATCTGGCAAGATTTGGTAAAGCAAGATACCAAGAATGGTTGAACTTGCCACACCTGTGATTTGAAGACCACCAAGGTCAATCATCAAACCACCGATACCAGATACCAAGATAACACTAGCAATCAAGAGATTCTTTTTATTATCAAAATCAATCTTATGTTCAACTAAAATTTTCAAACCGCTAGCAGCGATAACCCCAAAGAGGGCAATAGATAATCCCCCTAATACAGGAGTTGGAATAGAATGCAAGAGTGCTGACAGCTTACCAATAAAGCTCATCAAGACCGCAATCACTGCTGCGCCCGCAATAACGTAAACTGAGTAGACCTTACTGAGGGCCATAACCCCAATATTTTCACCATAAGAAGTTACCGGAGGAGCTCCAAAGAATCCAGCGATAATCTGTGCCAAACCATCACCAGTAAGGGTACGGTCAAGACCTGGATCTTTAAAGTAATCACGCTCAGTCAAACTGTTTAGAACCATGACGTGACCAAAGTGTTCAGTCATCGTCACAAAGGCAATCGGAGCCATGGTCAAAATCGCACTTGGATAGAGCTTGAAGCTATAATCCACAAATGGAATGTCAAAGTTTGGAACCTGAATCCAATGTGCCGCTGCTACCTCTGAGAAATTGATAAAGCTATGTCCTGTCAGCAAACCAAGAACCGCTGAGAAAATATAGCCCACAATTAAACCAAGTAAAATTGGGATAACACCGATAATCTTCTTGCCATACATGTTAAAGAGGATAACCGCAAAGAGGGTCACCATCGAAATCAAGAGAGCATAGATACTATAGCTTTTGTTCAAAGTTGTCGCATCATTGACTGCATTGGCTGCAAGGTTCAAACCAATCACCATGATAATGGGACCAACCACAATTGGCGGAAGGACCTTATCAATCCAGTCTTTACCCGCATACTTAACAATCAGAGCCACAAGCAAGTAAACCAAACCACCAGCCATGGCACCTTGAGCGACCGCTGCAATCCCATCAGTCTTCATAAGTGTCTGCATAGCCGCAATATAGGCAAAGCTAGACCCCATGTATGCTGGAATTTTGTACTTGGTCACCGTCAAGTGAGCCAAAGTTCCCAAACCAGATGAGAAAAGAGCAATAGCGGGATCAATCCCAACCAAAATCGGCACAAGCACCGTCGCACCAAACATGGCAAACAAGTGCTGGAATGACAAACCAACCAATAAACCAGGTTTCGGCATATCATTCACATCATATTTTACGTTATTCACGATATCAAAGGACTCCTTAAAATTAAGATACAAAGGGCATATAAAGAGCAAAGTAAAATTAGGAAATCCGACGCAGAAGCTTTAGCTTCCAGGAAGATTTATCTATTTTACACAGCTCTTAGCCCATGTTCAATTAACAAGATACAAAGGGCGTACAAAGAGCAAAGTAAAATTAGGAAATCCGACGCAGAAGCTTTAGCTTCTAGGAAGATTTATCTATTTTACACAGCTCTTAGCCCGTGTTCAATTAACAAGATACAAAAGGCGTTTCACCTTATCTGTCAGCTAACTTAGCTTGGATCGATAATGTTGACGCTATCTTTGCCATCAACTTCTGCGACCAAAACTTCAATTTCTTCTGACTCACTAGTTGGGATATTTTTACCAACATAGTCAGCACGGATTGGCAATTCACGGTGACCACGGTCAACCAAGACAGCCAAACCAACACGCGCCGGACGTCCATGGCTAACGATATTATCAATAGCTGCACGAATCGTACGACCTGTGTAAAGCACATCATCCACAAGGATAACATCTGTACCATCAATTTCAATAGGGAAAACAGATGTGTCTTGCTCAGCCTTAACATCATCACGGAAAGCTTTAGTGTCAAGCTCAATCAATGGCACATCAAGGTTTTCCAACTGTTTCAAGCGCTCTTGGATACGCTGTGCAATATAAACACCACGTGTCTTAATACCAGCCAAGACAATCTTGTCGAGATTTTTGTTACGCTCAATAATCTCATAAGTGATACGTGTAATGGCACGTTTCATGGTTACGTCATCGACGATCTCTTTTTTCTTCATAAAAAGAACCTTTCTAAATACAAAAAAATCCCCTCGAAAACAAGGAGATACACAAAAATATGAGTACAGTTCACCCGTACACTTCTCATGGCTCCTTGCCTGCCTCTCTGGACAGTGATTAAAGGACTTATTTAATTAGGTAAATTATAGCAAATTTCAGACTCTTTTACAAGAAAAAAACGGATGCCCCTCCCAAGAAAGACTATCCGTTTAATAACTGTTACGCTTCTCTCAACTTCTCCAAGGTTTCCTTGAAAATAGCAGGTTCTTCCGCTGTAAATTCGACCAATTCTCCAGTCGTAGGATGCGTGAAACCAAGGGTCTTAGCATGTAGAAATTGACCATGGCCCTTGAGTGTCTTGCGTGGCCCATAAAGAGGGTCTCCTGCCACTGGGTGACCAATATAAGCCATGTGCACACGAATCTGGTGCGTACGACCTGTTTCCAGCTGCAACTCTACCAAGGTATAGTTGCCAAAACGTTCAAGAACAGTAAATCGTGTTACTGCAGGTTTTCCTTTAGCTGTAACTGCCTGCTTCTTACGATCCTTGTCCGAACGCCCAATTGGAGCCTCAATCACGCCTCGATCATTAGGTAGATTGCCATGCACGATAGCCACATACTTGCGAAGCGACTTCTTATCCTTAAGCTCAGCCGCCAAAGCATTGTGGGCCTTATCATTCTTAGCAATCATAAGGAGACCAGACGTGTCCTTGTCAATACGGTGGACAATCCCTGGACGAACCACACCATTAATAGACGAGAGGTCCTTGACATGATACATCAGGGCATTGACCAAGGTACCAGACGTGTGACCAGCTGATGGATGGACCACCATACCTTGAGGCTTGTTGACCACTGCCACATCCGCATCTTCGTAGATAATATCCAAAGGAATATCTTCAGCCTTGTATTCCAAGACCTCTTCTTCTGGCAATTCATAGGTGATGACATCACCCTCTTTAACCGCATACTTGGCCTTTGCCGACTTACCATTAACCAAGACCGTTCCAGCCTTAATCGCTTCATTGGACTGACTACGTGACAATTCTGTCAAATCTGCCAGGGCCTTGTCCAGACGGTTTCCCGCCTCTTTAATGATGACTTCCATTTTCCTCTTTCCATAAGATTAAAATCAAGAGCAGTACGCCCACCGTTAGATAGGAGTCTGCCACGTTAAATATTGCAAAATCAATAAAATCAAGCTGAACCATATCAACCACGTAACCCAAGTGCACACGGTCAATAAAGTTACCAATACCACCTGAGATAATCAAAACCAAAGATAGCACCAGCCAAAGGCTCTTCTGGTAATTCTTAACCAGATAAACCAAAGCCGCACCAATCACCAGAACCGTCAAAATCACAAAGAAATATTTCTGATCCTGTAAAATCGAAAAGGCAGCACCACGGTTCTGTAGATAGGTCAAGCTGAAGAGTCCAGGAATAGCCTTGATAACTTGGTTAAGGGCAATATTTGCCACAACCCAATGCTTAACCCACTGATCCAAACCAATCAGAGCTAGAATAACCAAAGGAATCACAACCTTACGCATAAATCCTCCTATGGTTTGTATGTATCAAAGTAGTCAAACATAACATTGACAAACTTGAGAGCACAAGACGACAAGTTAATCCCCTTACGACGGACATAAACCATCTTGTTATCCAAATTATCCTCAAGCGGAATCACCGTAATCCCATTCACACTTTGTGCATCCAAGAAGCCAGACCCCGTCGCATAAGCATCCGTCCGTTCCAAGATACCGTTCAAAGTCGCACGGTCTGTCACGTTAAACATAAGAGACGAATCTGACGTATCCACAAAGTTCTCAGAATAGTAAAGGTACTCGTCCTTCTCCTGAGTGAAACGTACCGTAGGCAAGGCTGCCAAGTCCTCCATGACCAGACTTTCTTTTTTAGCCAGAGGATGCCCCTTACGGAGATAAATGTGCGTCTTAAATGGAATCAAATCAATAGCCTCAAGCCCAAGCTTGTCCATATTTTGCTGGATTCCCTTGCTATTTTGACGATTCAAATAGATAATCCCAATCTCACTGTGTCCCTTGGCTACCTCATCCAAAATCTGAATGGTCGTAGACTCAAAAATACGGAAATCCTTGTAATCAGGGTAACGCTCTGAAAAAGTCGTAATCAAAGGTGGCAAAAAGTCATAGTGCTGGCTGGCAATCGAATACTGGTTACCCTTTTCAGAAGCATTGAGATAGCGATTTTCAAAACTATCAAAACTGCGTACCACCTCAAGCGCACGCTCATAAAAGGTCATACCCTGACTGGTCAAGACAGCCCCCGTCGTTGTACGGGTGAAAATTTGAAAATTCAGCTCCTGCTCCAAATCCTTGATAGCCACTGATAGGCTAGGCTGGCTCACAAAGAGCTTGCTGGCTGCCTCACGGAAGGTTCCGCTGTTGGCAATGGCTACGACATAACGTAGTTGTTGTATGTTCATCTGTGACACTTCTTTCTTGAAAAATCAATCAATTTTATTATACCAGATTTTATCCTCTTTTGTTGATACTAAAAAGCCCAGGCAACCCTGAGCTTGAATGACTAACAAAGTAGTCCTATTCGTCTGATTTATCTGTCAAGAAGTACTCGTTTTCACGTTTGTCATAGTCGAAGGTCAAACGAACAGTATCTACCTTACCATTTTCTGGATTATAATCACGGTAGCTAAGACTCACTGACTGAGTGAGATCGCCCTGTTCAGTTTGTGTCATTTCATGATAAGTGAAGCTAGCCTCTGGGTGTTTTTCAACCACTTCAGAAAGTCGTGTCCCCTTAAGCAAATCAGCTTGTGTACCTACAGACAACTTTTCATAGTCATCTTTTGTCCAGTTGCTATGATAGTCATCGACTTCTTTGACCTTATCATAGTCGAAGGTTGCTGAGGCAGATTTCAAAACATAGACACCGTCTTTTTGCTCAAAAGTCAAACGCACATAGTTGTTTCCATCTGTGTTTTCTTTTCTATAGGTGAGGTCTAGCAAATCTGGTTTATCTTCCTCGTAAGCGTCACTATACTCGGCATCAGTCGCCTTACCGTGAGCATCCAAGACCTCGTCCAATGTCAAAGTACCAACCTTCAACTCCTTAAACTGATCCTCAGTCCAGTCAAACTTATAATTCTCATCGATGTACAGATAAGCTCTATCGTGACCTTCACTTTGGAACTGTTCAGCATGGTTCATGACATATTTCACCGCTTGATAACCTACTCCAGCAAGCGAAGTCATGAAGAAGATAATTGACATGACTAGGGCAATAATAGATAGTGCCTTGCGTGTCGATTTCAGACTCAAAACCAAAGTCACAATAGCCAAAATGATAAGGAAGAAAGCAAGGAAGGTAAAGATGAAACCGATTGGAAGTGTCCAAGCCAAAACGGCAAATAGAAGCCCCAAGACTAGAATTATGATTGGCAAAGCAATATTAACAAAAGCATTATTCTTGGTTACTTTTGGCTTGTAATAAGGGTTTTCCAAAGGTATCTGACTTGTCTTTGGAGTTTCTTTTTCTTGCTCTTTCTCCATATTCAACTCAGGCATTGGCTTAGGAGCTTCCTCCTCTAATGCCACCTGAACTTCATCTGATTGCGTATCTGCTACTGAGTCAGCTGTCACCTCTTCAGTAGATTCAGAGCTATCCACCTGCTGAGCCTCAACCTGCTCAGACACTTGGACACTTGGTTCCTCCGAAGCGATGACAAAGCCCTCTTTCTTAGCTTCCATAAACTCCTCAGGACTTGGTTTACGACCATTGACGTCCTCAAAGTGACGCACCCATTCTTCTCTAGTTGCCATAGCTGACTCCTTTATCTCTTTTTCTTTATTTTATCATACTTTAATCTGGTCTTATGAAAATAAGGTCGGATATAAGAGAGAATTTTTTGAGACTGCCTGATGTGCTTTAGTGTCAAGCCATCTCATGAAAATAGACGAAAGTCGAAAAAAACTGCACCCTAAAGTTTGATTTTCTCTGTCACACTTTTGGGGGCAGTTCAGATATTAGTATGACTAGTTTTTATACTTGTATAGTTAAGTATCTAATCCTTTTTGATTTCCAAACTAAGCTTATAAAAACTATAAAGGCTATAAGATATTGCAATAATTCCCAAGAAACCAAAGTATACATTATCCTTTAAACTCTTCATATAAATGCCAATTATTACAAAGAGAAAGGTATTAATCAAAATGACTAATCTTTTATTTTCTATCTTGCCTATTTTAACTACCAATAGTCTAATAATAAGTATCGATGGAGAGAATAAAACGGCAATTATTGTAAGTAAAATATTTTTTCTGCTAATTAAATTAGCTTTAATGCCTTTTTGAGATTCTTTTTCAATATTCATCTCTTTAAATAATAAATCCAGTGAAACATTATCAGGTTCACTTTTTCCTAATTCCCATTTAGAAATGGTCTGACGAGTAACAAATACTTTATCTGCAAGTTCTTGCTGAGTCATACCCGTTTTAGTTCTATATTCTTTAATCAACGTAGCAATGTCCATTTTAATACCCCTGTCTTATTTTTATTCTTTTATAAAAGGCTCTGCTAGAAAAATCGTCATTACTATTATAAAGAGAGGATTTTTATGAATAAAGTAAACGGCAATAAGTAATAGAAACAATAAAATTCTCGTAACCCATGGATATTTGTTTGATAAACTGACCGATAAATTAACTAAAGGTTTCAGTATCAGCCCCATTAAGCCAAAAGTAAGTACCCATATAAAATTAGTTTTGTTTTTCTTAATAAATTGTAACATTAAGAATACCTCCTTAAATTTGTTACTTTAAATTTATCAAGACCCATGAGTAAAAGCACGCAACGAATAGTAAAATATGCGCAACTCCCTTAAAAACTAGGGTGCAACGCCCCATTTCATTATGCAACGAGGAGAATATTACCTCTTAAAAGTGCGAAATGGCAGTACATTAGAATCTAAAGACAGTAAAATTTTATAATAATTAAGCCGTACTATTTTAAAGTCTATATTTACATAAACTTCTGTTTGTCTTCGAGACCAAAACGTTGGACTGCGACCATCATATTTTGAAGTATATACTTTTGTAGTTACACTTTCATTAACTTTGAGTATCCTTTGCTACGTTTCCATCAATCTTATAAATAGCGTCAAAGCTTGTTGGGCTTCTCGAAGTACCCTAACCCTGCATCCTCCTATACTCCTTCGACTTCTCTCCATACCAATCCTTAACTGAGTAGCCAAACTGCTCTCTATATTGCTCGGAGTATTTGAAGAGGTAATAGCCTCGTAGCAAATCAATGGAAAAGACATAAGTCGCAAAGACAAATATGGCAGGCATGATAGGCATCAATACCGCATCAATACCGCATCAATGCTCCCTCTAACGTCACTTCCAGTAGAGCGGTCAAAAAGCACCAGTCCAGCTGTAATCCCTGTACCACTTAAAAAGACCAAACCATCCGAAATCTTTTCAGTCACAAGAGCTACCATAGGGCTAAACTCTGTCTGATTTTGAACGGCTTCTTTCAGTTTACGGGGAACCGTTCGAATCAAGTAATAAATGGAAAGAAGAAACATAGCTCCCGATAGTATACTGACAATATTTCGTCGTGTCATCATCATTATTCCGGCACTTACTGTAAAGATAGCGAGTAAGACTACCGTGTAAAAGTAGGTGCAAAATTTTAGTTTCATCGGGCTTCTTCTGTGCTTTATTGAAAAGAGCAGATAGACCAGATACATGACCACATACAAGATAATCATGGGCCACTGAATCCAAGAAAATCTTGGATTTTGATCAAGCGTCAATCCTTTTATAAACATGGGCATAGCAATAGAGAAGAAATAAATAACAATTGAAGTGATTAACAAGCCAATAAATCGTTTCCAGCTTCCTTTTTGATTGAGCTTTTCTACGGTCTCCTTAGTGACAAGAGACTGACTTTGCTCGAATGTATAATTTAAGAATTTCAATAGCTTTCTCCTTTTATCAAGAAAAAACAGGAAGGTTTCCCCTCCTGTCCCTTAATTAATCCTCATCTGGACCTGATTTATAAGTAAGGTAGAATGTATCTTCACCTTCTTTGGTATCAAATGACAAGTAAACACTCTTGAGTTTGCCATCTTCAGCCTTATAATCACTATAAGAAATAGTCATTTCTTTTTTGAATTCACCTTGACGAGATGTTGAAATCGTGTATTCTGCACTTGAAGCTTTAGGGTGATCCTTAACGACATCTTCAAGTTTTGTACCGTTTGATGGATCAGTGTAATCCCCCTTATTGAGAGCATCAAACTGTTCTTTTGTCCAGTCAGCTTTATAAGACTTATCAACTTCTACCTTATCTTGAGGGAATCTACCTGAAGCATATGACAAGATAAATGTACCATCATATTGTTTCGTAAAGGTTAGGTAAACACTTTCACCATAGTCTTTACCAGAGTAGTTCAACTTCATCTCATCGCCAGAGATTTGTGCATCAGAAGCCTTACCATAAGTCTTGATGATAGACTTAACGGTATCTTTACCGACTTTCAATTTCTGGAACTTAGATTCATTCCAATCAAATTTAGCATTTTTGTCAATGTAATCGTTGACGTCAGTGCTATCACCTTTTGAATCAGATTTAGAGTCAGATTTTGAATCGCTGTCATCATCTTTTTTGTCAGCATCATCGTCTTTATCAGCAACTTTTGATGTCTTGCTTGAGCTTGTGTTGTTGCTAGCATTTTGAGAGATTTGGAAAATCAAACCACCAATAGACACAAAGAGCATGAGACCAGCAACACCTGTTGCGATGATTGAAAGCAATTTCTTGCTTGATTTAAGGCTAAAGACAAGTGAAACAACTGCCACCGCAACTGCGAGGACTGTCAAGATGATGAAGAGCCAAGCAGGACCTACAAACCATGCCAAGACTGCAAAGATTACTGAAAGTGCAATCGCAACGATTGGCAAGATAAGATTGAAAAGAGGTTTATCTGCTGAGCCAGCTGCTGCTGGATTAGGAACTGTTCCAAATCCTTGAGCTGATGAGATAGGTGCCTTTTCAAACATGCTTGAATCAAATTGTGGTGTTGGTTGTTGCACAGGTGCTTCTGAGAAAGCTTCTGCACCAAATGGTGATTCACTGCTTGCTTGTTCTGCGACGGCATCCTCAGCTGTTTCAGCTACATCTGCGATGTCATCTTGTTCTGTGACTTCTTCAGTAGCAACTGGTTCTGGAGCTACTTCTTCAGCGACAGGTTCATTAGCTGGTGCTTCTACAGATGCTGCTTGAGCAGCCAAAGCACTTGTATCAAAGTCAGCTGCTTTAGCATCCAAAAATTCTTGGGGGCTAGGCTTACGCCCGTGTACCGACTCAAAGAGTTCAGCCCATTCTGCTTTAGTTGACATAAAAATCTCCTTTTTTCAAGAAATCCAAACAAGAGGTTCCTTCGGCTTAGCGAAGTTTTCTATAGTTAGGATTCAGACACCTGTCTCTGATAAGAGCAAGTAGCATGCGTCCTTCCAAAAGTCAGCCCTCACTTTTTAGCCTGAGGCAACCTTTCCCTATATCTAGTCCCATGTTCATTTTCTTGTTGATAGTTCCATTCTACCATATTTAAAGACCTCTGTTAACCGTTTCCCAAAAGGTTTTTTTCTGCTACAATAGTAGGTATAATGCACCAAAGGAGTTATATATGAAAAACATTAAAAAGTACATTCCATTAATTATTGTACTTGTTATCGCAGGCCTAGGTTTTGCCTTTCGTGAGAACATCGCACGCGCCGTTCGTGGAGATGCTTATGTTGATAATAAGATATTCACTAAACAATTAGAAAAAGCCCAAAAATCTGGAAAAGATGCCTTTCCACAGTTGTCAGACAAGGTCAGTAAGGACGAAGCTGAAGTTATTCTCCATACTTCAAAGGGTGATATCACAGTCAAACTCTTCCCTACACTTGCTCCAAAGGCTTCTGAAAACTTCTTGAAACATGCCAAGGACAAATACTATGATGGACTCACCTTCCACCGTGTCATCAAGGATTTCATGATTCAAAGTGGTGATCCTAAGGGTGACGGTACTGGCGGAGAATCTATCTGGAAGAAAGGTTTCGCTGTTGAGCCTACACCATTCCTCTACAACATCCGTGGCGCACTTGCTATGGCCAATACTGGTGCTAAAAATTCAAACGGCAGCCAATTCTACATTGTTCAAAACAAGGACGATCAAAGCAAGCAATTAGGAAATGCTGGCTATCCAAAACCTATCATTGACGCCTACAAAAAAGGTGGTTACCCAGCTGGTGATACCAAATATACTGTCTTTGGACAAGTCATCAAAGGTATGGATGTTGTTGATACCATTGCTAACCTTGAAGTCGATGACAACAGTAAACCAAAAGAGAATGTAACGGTTAATTCCGTTGAAGTCGTTAAAGACTACAAATTCAAATAAACAAAAATCCGAGAAGTTGATTCTCGGATTTCTTTTTATTTAACAGCAGTGAGGAGATAGTCACCAGTGTTAACACGAGCTTCTTTAGTCGTTAAGACATCATCAAAGTCAGCTGTATTGGTCACAATGACTGGCGTGATAACTGGTAATTTAGCATCTCGGATAGTTGCTAGGTCAAATTCTATAAGTTTTTGACCTGCTTCTACAACTTCACCTGCTTCCACATAGGTCTTGAAGCCTTTACCAGCAAGAGAAACAGTGTCCATACCAATATGGATGAGAAGCTCTGCACCATTTTCAGTCGTCAAACCAATCGCATGACCAGTAGGGAAGACTAAATTAACGGTTGCCTTAGCTGGTGCGACCACTACCCCATCAGTAGGGTCAATAGCGATACCTTTACCCATAGCTCCTGAGGCAAAGACTTGGTCAGGAACTTGGTCAAGTGGGACAACATTCCCGATAAGTGGGCTCGCAATAATTTCTTGTTGAATTTCTTTAGGAGCAGGTGCAGCTTCTTCAGCTTTTTCCTCAACCTTAGCTGCTCCACCACCGTATAGATTTGGTACTCGCACAAAGAGTTGGATGAGGAAGGCAAGAACACCACCCACAATGGCAATAATAATGGCAAAGATAACTTTAGAAAGGTTACCATCCGGTCCAATAAGGCTTGGGAAGACAAAAACACCCAGACCACCTATTGAATACGTCTTAATATCTAGGGCCATCATGGCAGCCCCCATAAGTCCTGAAACACCACATGAAATGTAGAATGGCGTTTTCATTGGAAGGGTTACCCCATAGATAGCAGGTTCTGTCACCCCAAAAATAGATGAAATGAAGGCTGGCATAGAGATGGTACGGACTTTTTCTTCTTTCGTTTTAAGCATGATAGCTCCCAACACACCTGTTTGCGTGAAACATGGAAGAATAGCTGCCGAAAGAATAATAGAACTTCCGTTTGTTGCCACATCTAGGATAGCAAGGGGAACAAGCGCCCAGTGCATTCCGAACATAACCAAGACTTGCCACGAGATACCGAGTATAAGACCAAAGACAATAGGACTAAAGTTCATGATCGCTTGGAAAAGATTTGTCAATCCATCAGAGAAAGTATTAGCAACTGGTCCTACCACCAAGAATGTTAATGGGACAGTAATGAGTAATGTAAAGAAGGGTACTACGAAGACTTTAATGACATCTGGGGTAATCTTGGTAAAGAATTTTTGAATGTATGAAGCCACCCAGATCGCCAAGATAGAAGGCATTACAGTTGAGAGGTACCCCCCTGCAGGAAGCGTAAACGGAATAACACCTAGAACATGACCTTGGCCAGCCTTTTGAAGAGCTGTCACTAGCGTAGCAATATCAGGATAAACAAGTGCTCCTGCAATCGCAATAGCTGTAAATTCATTAACCTTGAAACGACGAGCAGATGTCAAGGCAATCAAGACTGGCAAGAACTGGAAGAAACCATCTCCCGCCGCATTCAAGATAACATACATAGGACTTGTCGCAGCAGACAGACCACATGCTGCCATGATAGCGACTATCCCTTTGATAATACCAGCTGCAGCCAATGGTCCAAGAAAAGGTTGGAAAATACTTGAGACTAGGGATACAAAGCGATCAAAGAGATTACCCTTTGGTGCATCCCCCTCATCAAGATCAAGACTTCCACCTGCTGGAAGACCACCAACCTGGAGAACCTCCGCATAAACATCAGGCACATGGTTACCGATAACTACCTGATATTGTCCACCTGCCTTAACAACAGTAACAACGCCATCACGGTTCTTAAGGTAATCATCATCTGCTTTAGATTCATCTTTCAAATCAAAGCGCAAACGTGTCACACAGTGTTTTAAGCTATTGACATTTTCTTTTCCACCGACGTGTTTGAGAATGTCCTCAGCTAATTCAGTATATTTAGCCATAAGGGCTCCTTTCTTTTCTAGGATTTTTAGTCTCCTTTGAGGCTTTCTCAACGAAAAAAACCTAAATAAATACCAAGAACCAATTGGGATGAGCCTACACTACTCCCATTAGTTTTTCGTATTTATCTAGGTTTTGCCTGCCGACCAGTAACAATCCTTTTGCTATGGTTCTATCTTATCAGAGTTCAAAAATTTTTGCAAGCCCTTACAAAAATATTTTTTGTTTTTGAAGGTAAAATCTTGACCAAGATTATAAGTCATGATAAACTATTGTTAGTTTATAAACTAACAGAAAGAGAGTTACACGATGAAAACAAGAGCAATTATTGAATTTAAAGACACATACGCTAGCATGGAATGCCACGAGCTTGGTTACCAAACCAAGGAAACTGCCTTGGCTATTATTTCTCCTACTGGACATATTCTATCAAGTACACCGCTTTTCAGAAAGGCATATGGTTCAAACACTGCTCACATCGACCAGCTTCCTTTCAATATAGATGATCTCAGTATTACAGTAAGGGGTCTCAGTAAAAAAGCCAAAGCCAACTTGGAAGATTGGATTGCCCATACTATCATTCTTCCAATGGACTATGATAAGTACTTTACTAAGCATCAAGAACTTTTGCACCTCTTAGCAGAGTCACCAATCGTCGAGTCTGTCCAAGCTTTAACTTATAAGACTGTGAAGATTCATTTTTCCGAAGCCCTCAATGATGAGCATATTCGCCAACTACAAGGTTTTATTCTTGCTCAGGCAGGAATCTATAGCTATATTGGGACATCTACAGTTTCAGACCGAAATGCCTACCAGGCTCTTGAATGGGCCAAACTTGATGTTAATGGTCGTTCACACAACGATCATAAGCCTGCTATTTTCCATCGTAGCAAGGGCCTCTTAGGTGGTTTCTTTCACCACGGAAACCAAGAAAGTATTGCATAACTAATAACTGGGACACCTTGTGTCCTTTTTTTGCAATAAAAAACTCACCATAAAGGTGAGCTAAATTGATTTATTTGCTGTGTTTCCAGTTACTATAGATACTAAATACGACAATCCAGATGGCTGCTCCAATAGCTCCGACAACTGTTGACTTTTGCAAGAAGAGACAAACAAAGACGAAGATGAAGAAAAGGATAGTCAATGGATTAAGAATCTTGTAGGCTGGCATAAGGAAGCCATCTGCCATAAACTCTTGAGATTTACGGTACTTGAGATGAGCAAGCATAGTCAAGATATAGATGGCAATGTAGACCCCTGATGATGATGCGGTAATCAAAGCAAAGGCATCAGATACACCAGGCAAGACATTGATGAAGGCTGAAACACATACTACAATGGCTGAAACAATGATGGCACGTGAAGGAATACCATTACGTGACAAAGTATCTAGCTTCAAAGCTTTCATGACTTTACTATTTGGTGTTTCCTTAGCAATTTGGAAGAGGTGACGACCTGTAGAGTAAAGTGTTGAGTTCAATGATGACGCCGCTGCTGTCAAGACAACAAAGTTAATGAAGGCTGCTGCCCACTTGATACCAGCCATTTGGAAGACCGTTACGAACGGTGATTCATTAACTGGAAGTTTTTGCCATGGGAAGATAGCCATGAGGGCAATGAGGGCACCCACATAGAAGATGACAATACGAATCGGAATCTCCTTGATTGCCTTTGGTAAGACCTTACGTGGATTTGCTGTCTCGGAAGTTGTAATCCCTACAAATTCGATGGCTTGGTAAGCAAAGAAGACCATTTGGAAGGTCATAACAAAGCTTACCCAACCTTTAGGAAACATCTGGAAGCCGTGTGTAATATTGGCAAGGCTAGCATGTCCAGCAGGCGTTTCAAAGTTGGTTGCTACCATGAAGATACCTGTTGCGATAAGAGCAAGAATGGTGATAATCTTGATCATCCCAAACCAAAACTCAACTTCCCCGAAAATCTTAACCGCAATCAGGTTAACCGAGCTCAGGATAATCAAGAAGACAATCTGAATCTGCCAGGCAGGCCAACTTGGGAACCAATATTGCACATAGGTTGATACTGCCGTAATTTCTGCCATCCCGAGGAATATCAGTGATACCCAGTAAGACCAACCCGAGAAGAATCCCCAGCCCTTACCAAGGTATTTGGTAATAAAGTTGATAAAGGTGTGCTGGTCAGGATCCATATAGAGCATCTCACCGATCGCTCGCATCATAAGATACATGAAGATACCAGTTAGTATATATACTAAGATGATTGAAGGTCCTGTTAGGGAAAGGGAACGCCCCGCACCAAGGAAGAGACCTGTACCGATTGTACCAGCGATGGCAATCAGCTGGACGTGACGGTTTTGAAGACCACGCACCATCCCATTCTCAGTCTGGTTGTCGTCGTCTTTATGATGTTGCTTTTGCGACATTTTTTTCACTCCAATTCTATTGAGCACGACTCATTGAATCATGCCATTTTTTAACATAACTTATATTTTACCATTTTTGAAATAATTGGTCAATTTTATACAGAATATTCAGAATTTTATACTTCAAAACAAGGGCTTGGAAAAATTCCAAACCCTTGTTCATCGTTATTATGATTCAGGATCATCAAGACTACGGCCATGCAAACCTTTTTCACGTTGCACTTGGCGTAGTTTTTCAGGTGTCACATCGTTACCTTCTTCGTCAACCACTTTAATTCCTTCGATATGGTGACGAACTGAGCGACGGTAACCTTCAATGTATTCTTCACGAAGTTTTGCTTGCTCCACTTCTTCTTCTGGAGTCAAACCTTCGGTTTTTTTCTTTTTAGCAAGCTCATTGATACGAGCGATTTTTTCAGGTGTCATAACAAGACCTACTTCCTACCTGTCATCAGGTCATTATTTTGTGTTCAATTGGTTGAAAGCTGCAACAGCGTTAGCTTTAGCTACAAGACCTGCAAGAAGGGCCAAACGGTTGTTTTTAACAGCCTCATCTTCTGCCATAACCATAGTATTGTCAAAGAAGGCATCGATGACTGGGCTAAGAGCGAAGAGCTGTGCCAATTTGTCACTTGCTGAACCTGTCAATTCAAGCTCTTCAATCGCTTTAGCAAGGGCTTTTTCTTGGTCGTTTTCAAAGAGACTAGCATCGACTGTCACTGAAGCATCCGCTTTTTCTGCCAAGTTGAAGGCACGAGAAAGTGACTCAACAGCTGACTTATAGCCATCAGCCTTAGCAGCTTCTGAGAGGGCGTCAGCTGCTTCAAGCATATCAGCCACGACAAAGTTTGAACCAGCAAGAACGGCTTCTTTGATATCTTTTGAAGTGCGTCCCATCATCTTGTCCACACGCGCTTTGATGAAGTTGATGACTTCTGCTTGATTGTCATATGAAAGACTATCAAATGAAAGTCCGTAAAGGCTGTCAATCAACTCATCCATAGGGATATGCCAACCAAAAGCATCCAAGATACGAACAATCCCTTGTGTTGCACGACGAAGCGCATAAGGGTCATTTGAACCTGATGGAATCAAGCCAACTGAGAAGAATGAAAGTAGGGTATCCAATTTATCTGCAAGCGCAAGGATAGCACCAACCTTAGTCTCTGGAAGAGCTCCGTCTGCTGAATCAGGAAGGTAGTGCTCACGGATAGCTGTCGCTACCGCAGCATCTTCACCAGCGAGAAGGGCGTATTTTTCACCCATGATTCCTTGCAATTCATCGAACTCTCCGACCATACCAGTCAAGAGGTCAAATTTGTAGATTTCAGCTGCACGCGCTACGGCTGCCCTTTCTTCGGCAGTCAAACCAGCTTGTTCAGCTAGTGATGCTGCAATGACACCGGCACGGGCCATGTGTTCTGAGAGAGAACCGATTTTTTCATGGAAAGTCACGTTAGCCAGTTTAGCAACGAGGTCTTCAATCTTAAGTTTTTGGTCTTCACGCCAGAAGAATTCACCATCTTCAAGACGGGCCACCAATACTTTTTCATTTCCTCGGATAACATTTTCCAAGTGCTCAGCGTTACCATTACGGACTGAGATGAAGTTTGGTTTAAGCTTACCGTCAAGGTCACGTATAACAAAGTAACGTTGGTGCGTTTCCATTGATGTCACCAAAACTTCTTCTGGAACGTCCAAATACTTAGTATCGAAACTTCCCATAAATGCAGTTGGGTATTCGACCAAGTTCAAGACTTCATTCAAAAGCCCTTCTTCGATTTGGACTTGAACACCTTGTTCTGCTTCGATAGCTTTGATTTGCTCACGAATCATGTTTTCACGTTCTTTGCTATCCGCAATCACGTAAACAGTACGAAGGTCTTCCTCATAAGAATCCGCATTGGTAATTTCCACTTCATGTCCAAGGAAACGGTGTCCACGGCTCACACGACCTGACTTGATATCCAAGAAATCAAGGTCAAGTGCTTCGTCGCCCAAAAGAACTGTCAAGGTGTGAACTGGGCGAATGTATTCAAATGTGTTGTTAGCCCAGTGCATGCTGACAGGGAAAGTCAATGAAGCAAGCACTTCTGGAACGCCAACCAAAACTTCTTTAGCAGGTTTTCCAGCTTCGTGTTTAGTAACATAAACGTACTCTTCACCTTTGACTTCACGGAATTCGATATCGTCAACAGTCAAGCCTTTCCCACGGACAAATCCTTGCGCCGCTTTTGAGAAGTTACCTTCTGCATCCAAAGCGATTTTCTTAGAAGGGCCTTTAAAATCTTCGGTCAAATCGGATTGTTGATCAGCCAAACCAATCACACGGACTGCCAAACGGCGTGGTGTTGAGAAGGTTTGAATGCTTTCGTACGAGAGACGGTTATCATCCAAGAAGGCTGCCATTTTCTCCCCGAGTTGTTTTTCACTTGGTGTGACAACGTAGGCTGGCAACTCTTCAAGTCCAAGTTCTACTAATAAGTTTTTTGTCATGTTTCTTCCTTTACAAAATTCTTTTTTTGATAGGCGCCTTAGGTACTGGGGACGTTGCTAACTAACTTTGTGAGGCTGTAGGGAAATCTGGTGTCTCCTTGACATAGATTTCCAACAGTCTCATCAAAGTGGATTTAGCTAACTGATTTTTGAACCTAACGTTTCAAAAATCTCCATATACCAGTACGGCGGCGCCTATCCCTTTAGCAAGTCTTCGACTTGCCTCTAGGTAGCCATGTGGGCTCACTTTGTTTGCCCATTTTCCATTCTTGTAACTTTGCTTATTCTTCCTCTTCTGCTAGGAGTTTTGCGCGTGTGGCTTCGTCAAGAAGTGGGTAACCAAGTTTCTTACGTTCTGCGACGAAGGTTTTAGCTACGACACGGGCCAAGTTACGGATGCGGGCAATGTAACCGGCACGTTCTGTAACAGAAACAGCACCACGTGCATCTAGCAAGTTAAAGGTGTGTGAACATTTCAAAACATAGTCATAGGCTGGGTGAACAAGGCCCAATTCCAAAGCACGTCCTGCTTCTTTTTCAAATTTTTCGAAGTTTTCAAGAAGCATATCTTGGTCAGAAACTTCAAAGCTGTATTTTGAGTGTTCGTATTCTGGTTGAAGGAAGATTTCTCCGTATTTAACGCCTGGAGCCCACTCGATATCATAAACTGAGTCTACTTCTTGGATGTAAGAAGCCAAACGTTCCAATCCGTAAGTGACCTCAGAAGTTACTGGACCAGTTGCCAAACCACCGACTTGTTGGAAATAGGTGAACTGAGTGATTTCCATACCGTCAAGCCAAACTTCCCAACCAAGACCAGCCGAACCAGTTGATGGGTTTTCCCAGTTATCTTCAACAAAACGGATATCGTGTTCCAACGGATCAATTCCCAACTTTTCCAAAGACTCAAGGTAAAGCTCTTGGATGTTAGATGGTGATGGTTTCATGACCACTTGGAATTGGTGGTGTTGGTAAAGACGGTTTGGGTTTTCCCCATAACGACCATCAGCTGGACGACGAGATGGTTCTACATAAGCCGCATTCCATGGCTCCGGACCAATGGCACGAAGGAAGGTGTAAGGACTCATAGTTCCCGCACCCTTTTCGTTATCATAAGCCTGCATGAGCATACACCCCTGGTCATTCCAGTATTGTTGCAAAGTCAAAATAATTTCTTGAAATGTTAATTTCTTAGACATTGAATACTCCTTGATTAAAAATGATTTCTTGCGACACGAGTCTGCCTCGTCGATTATACGAGGCAAGACGAGTTAGTACTGCGTCTAGCTCAGGCACCCTAGTGCTGAGCGTGAGGCAGTCCGACTGTAAGGAGGTCTCTGCCACTGACGCAGTGGAAAGTCAATTTTTTAGACATGTTTTACTCCTTATTCATAAAGTTTCTTGTGACTCAGGATACAAAAAGAACCGTGTCTCTGCTCCTAAGTCGTTTGACCTAGGGGCGTCAGAAACGCGGTTCCACCCTAATTTATTACTTCATTTTATCTGTTTGTCTTCAGCCATTTGCTGAGAGAAAGCGCCACTTGCCTACTTTGCTCTACTTGGCTTCCACTGTCCCAAGCTCGCTAGAAAAACGCCATAAGCCCTTCTTTCTTGTCAGTATTATAGCAGAAATAGAGAAACTTGTAAAATAAAATTCTAATCCTTCTTACTAATCCCCATTTCCTGACGAACATGTGCATGGCTATCTTCATGGAGAATATCATTATCAATAATTGAGGCATCTCGAAGTTCTTCAGCCTTTTTCTTGTCCTGATGGGTCAAGTCTTGATTGGGATCATAAGCTTTCTCAACGATAGACAAGAGATGATTTCGAATTTCCTTTTCCTTACGAATTTTGGCTTTTTTGCGGTAGCTAGCCACAACCAGCACAAACAACATCAGCATTCCCAAATAACCGATAATAGGATACATAACCGCTACCAATTGACGGAAGCCCATGAAGGAAATAGCAAAACCAGCAAGGGCAAATGTAGCCACAAAGAATTTGAAGCGTTTATCACTACCTGCTGAGAAGCGTTTCCCAAGGGCATAGTAGAGACTAAAGACGGTATTAAAAATCAATCCAAAAATGACCAAGGCGTAGAGCGTCGCAAAGATAGGGTTCACTTCCTTTGCAATAGCCAACATAGGAACATCTGAGCTAGCAATCTTATCGCTGTTAGCAAAGAGAATCAAGGTTGTGACGAAGAAAATCACCCCAACCATAAATCCTCCCCAGGCTCCACTCTTTTCAGCTTCATTGATTTTGAGAATAGAGCCACCCATGACAAAGGCCATGGCTATGGCTGACATGACACAAACGGCGAAATAGTTAACCACAGACAGCCAAATACTCGGAAAAGGAGATTGAATGGTTTGCGACACCTTATCCATCTCAGCAAAATCCCAGTGACGCCCTAAAACATTGGTCACGAATATCATGGCAATCATAACCAAAATCATAGGGGTAAAAACTCCAATGACACCGATAATTTTTTTGAAATCTAAGAAACTCACAAAGATAGTCAGAGCTGTACACAGGAAGGCACCTACCCAAATCGGAAAGCCGAACTGTTGGTTTAGGTTAGCCCCTGCCCCCGCTGTCATCACAAAGCCAAACAGGAAACAAGTGATAATCAAAGCGATATCCAAAATACGGTAGATAACAGGATGACTGATTTCTGCCAGGACTACTGAGTGATCGTCTGAGCGATAATAACTTCCCAAAGCAATCATGAGTCGCCCAAAGCCAACATGCAAAACTCCTAGAACTATGACACCTATCAGCCCCCAGGCTCCAAAACTAACAAAATACTGTAAGAGGTCCTGTCCTGAAGATACCCCTGCGCCAATCATTACACCGACATAGGCCAGGGCAATGCTCCAAATACGTTTTGACATATTACCTCCTGTAAAATACAAAGTATTTCTATTTTACACTACTCTAACACCTTTGTAAAAATCAATAAAAAACAGCACCTTCATAAGAAAGTGCTACTCATACTCTTATTTTTCCCAACCTTTTCGTCCATCAACAAAGGTTGCTTGTAATTCCAAGAAGTCATCTAATACAATAAAATCAGCTGGTAAACCTGCTTTTAGGCTTCCGCAAGTATTTTCAAGCCCAACCGATTTAGCTGGAACACTAGTGGCCATTTGTAAAGCTTGAGCAACTGTCACAAGTCCCCAATCAACCACATGTTTGACGCCGTCTTTAAGTTGTAAGATAGATCCAGCTAGATTACCACCTTCTTTGAGGCGGGCGGTACCATTTTCAACAATAACAGGAAGTTCGCCTAACATATAGTCGCCGTCCGGACAGCCTCCCGCTGACATACAGTCTGTAATTAGGGCAACTCCTTGAGGTGTCTTTTGCTTGATAAGAACCTTACAAGCTGCAGGGACCACGTGATGACCATCTGCAATCAGTTCACCAATAGTTTCAGGACTATCGAAGGCTGCCCCAACCATACCAGGTTCACGATGTGTAAAGCCACGCATCCCGTTGTATACGTGAACCCAAACGGACGCCCCAGCTTCCACTGCTGCCATGGCTTCTTCATATGTGGCATTGGAATGACCTAGAGCGATTGTCACACCTTGCTTGGTTGCTTCTTGGATAAATTCAGCTACTCCCTCACGTTCAGGTGCAAGAGCCAATTTAATCAGTTTTCCTTGAGCCGCCTCCTGCCATTCCTTCAATTGTTCCACACTTGGATTGCCCATATACTTAGGATTTTGAGCTCCCTTGTAGGTTTCAGTGAAATAAGGTCCTTCAAAGAAGAGCCCTTGAATTTTGGCACCAGTCTCCTTACCAACCGTATTAGCTGTTGTTTGGCAAATAGCCTTCAACTCTTCAAATGGCGCTGTTAAAGCTGTCGGTAAGAAGGAGGTCACACCTGCTGAAAGCAAGGCTTGACTCATGCCTATAAGAGTTTCCTCAGAATTATCCATGACATCATAACCCGCAAATCCATGAATGTGAGTATCTACAAGACCCGGAGAAATCTGATAATCACTGTAATCTAGCACCTCTGCACCTTCTGGTACATTTTCCGTCCAGTCACCAAAACGGCTATCCTCAACCGCTAGGTAGCCACCTTCCTTAATTTTATGTTCAAAATAAAAACGCTTGGCTGAAATATAATAGGTCATAGGACCACCTCTCATCATTTTTCTATGTTTTTAATACGCTTTCATTATAACAAAAAAGCCGAGAAATTTTCTCGACTTTCTCTATTAAATCACACCTTCTGTAACCTTTTCAACAAGGTTAATCGCATGGTCTGCGATACGTGTGTAATGTGAGAGATAATCAACATAGTTGATACCGGCTTGCGCAGTACACTCACCATTGTTAAGACGTTTGGTATGTATTTTACGCAATTGTTTTTCAAGTTTTTCCAACTCTTCATGGCGAAGGATGACTTGACCTGCAAGTACCTTATCGTCATCTACAACAACACGAATACTATCAAGGGCGATACGGTGAGTACGGTTGTAAACATCCGCAAGCTCAGCCTTGGCAGTATCAGAAAATTCAATTCCCTTATTATGAATGTGTTGTGAAAGGTTTGCACTTGCAACTGCAAGGTCACCAATACGCTCCAAGTCACGAACAGAGTCAAGCACACTTGCCAACACTTCATTTTCAGAAACGCTTAGAGATTCGTTAGAGATGTCAATCAAATAAGTTGTCAACTCTTCGTCAATACTATTAACTGCTGTTTCATACTTCTCAACCTTATCGAAGTATTTTTCATCTCCCTTAGCAAAGAAAGCATAGGAAGCTTCCAAAGACTGGATGGCGTACGATGCCAAGTGCACCAATTCTTTCTTAGCATTACCAAGGGCGATAGCTGGTGCTTGTGTGATAAGCAAACGGTCCAAGTAAAGTGCTTCGTACTTGTTAATCTCATCTTCACCAGGAATAATCTTAGTCACAAGGTAAGCCAAGAGTCCGATGAATGGGAATTGAACAATAGTATTTGCGATGTTAAAAGTACCGTGAGCAAAGGCGATAGTCATCTCAGGTGTCAAACCAAGCACAGACTTAAACCATTGAATCAAGGCTGTGAATGGTACCAAGAGAATCAAACACAAGACCGTCCCAATGACGTTGAACAGGACGTGAGCCCCTGCCACACGTTTAGCTGCAATGTTTGAACCAAGAGCAGCTAGAACCGCTGTGATAGTCGTCCCGATATTATCCCCAAAAAGGATTGGAAGGGCACCTTGCAGATCAAGCAAACCACCCGAGTAGAGACTCTGAAGAATACCGATGGTCGCTGCTGACGACTGAATCAACATGGTCAAGCCAGCACCGATGATAACCCCCATGACTGGGCGATCACCCAAGGTTGCCAGGTAATCCTTAAAGGCTGTAACTGACTTCAAAGGCTCAACCGCATCTCCCATAAGGTTAAGGGCAAAGAAAATCCCCCCTACACCAAACAAGATACGACCTAGGTTATTGAGCTTCTTATTGCTTGTAAAGAAGAGAAGCGCAGCTCCCAGGAAAATCACTGGAAGGGCATAGTCACCAAGCTTGAAACCAATCATGAAGGAAGTTACGGTTGTACCAATGTTTGCCCCCATGACAATACCAATAGCCTGACGAAGACTCAAAAGTCCTGCCGAAACCAGACCGACGACAATAACGGTAACCCCTGAACTCGACTGAATCAAGGCCGTCATGACAATACCAATCAAAACCCCTAAAAACGGGTTGCTGGTATACTTATCGATGTAAAAACGCAACTTATCTCCGGCTGCTTGTTGAAGACCATCTCCCATGTACTTGATACTAAAGAGGAAAAGCCCCAAACCACCGAGGAAAGAAAACGCAATATCTTGCCAATTTACTGACACATTTTTGTCCTCATTATTTAAAATTTTTCGGTAAAACCGACCTTTCTATTGTATCTATTTATTAAGGAATTAACAAGACCTTTCCCCAAAATAATAGAAAGATCAGAAGAAAATCTGACCTTTCTAGATATCTCAATTAATCCACTTGAACATAACGGCGAACACCACTATAGCTGATGTAAGAAATCCAACTATGACCATCTTGAATAACCTTCATATCAAAGTTAATCTGATCACCTGCTTCTAAGTAAAATTCAACTGGAGCCTTATCACTAGGAGTATTTTTGACAGCCGTACGTTTGGTAAGCTTGTAGCTGCCAGATTCTGCTATGCCACCATCAATTGGAAGTTGATTGTCAGTAACTGTCACGTCTTTAGGTAGCGTCATATTATCTGATTCTTTTAAGTAGACCTTTGTTCCTCCAGTACTGGTTACTTGAATGGTATCTTGTTCGTAGCTTGGACCAGAAATAGCTGCTTTTTTAGAGACAAAGCTAATATCTCCAACGATACCAGAGGTGTCCCCCCTATCTCTTGAGAGGGTAGCATCATACTTACCTGAGCCCTCTTGATAATCATCTTTCGGGTGTACATAATTATGAACTGTCGCTTGGCCTTGTGCAGTTATATCTCCTACTAGGCTAGTGTTGTTAAAGACCAGACGACTGCCATCACTAGACTTCCAAGTTCCGGCAATACTATCAAACTGACCACGCGCTACCGCACTCACATCCATATCCACAGTGGTCACTTGCGTATCCGTTTTAGCTTGAGCTTGGCTGCTAGATTGACTTCCTGAAGCTTGACTATCACTTGAGCTCTTTGTCGCTTGGGATTGACTGGCTGAAGATTGATTCTCGTTTGAAGATTTAGGAGCCTGTGACTGACTGCTTGAGGGAACTGATGAACTATTTGAAGATGATGACTGAGCCTGACTACTGCTTGAACTTGGTGCAGAAGACTTTTTGCTACTTGGTGCACTTGAAGATTCAGTATTTGAACCAGAAGACTCCTTGACTTTAGCACTAGACTTGCTGGTCTTACCACTATCTTTCTTTGATGATTTAACACTACTTGATGAGGTCACCTGGCTGCTCTTAGGTGTCTTATCTGCTGAACTCGATTCCTTATGGCTGGAACAGGCCGTCAGCAAAGCCATTGAGGAAAGGGTAACTATTGAAAGCACGATTGCTTGGGAAAATTTGTTTTTCATAATCATTTCCTCATTTCTAGTCTTTCATAAAAAGTAAAGATAGGGCCTATGTTATAAGGAAACATCAGGTTCTCTCTACTTTTAAGGGAACAATCTTTTCTACACTTTTATTATATCATTTTCTAATGTAAACGCTAACATATCAGCCTTGTAAATTCTAAAAAAGAGATGAAAATATCTTGAATCCTTGTGATATAATGGAGACAAAAATTGAAAGTTATATCATGATAGTCTATCTTCTAGCACAAGTATTATCAGCCATAGGTGCCCTATGTGTCACTATATCCTCTTTTGCAAAATCAAAAAATAACATGCTCGTCTGGCAAATTACCGACTATATTTTTACTGCTATTGCCAACCTGCTTCTTGGGGGCTATACCGGTGCTTTAACCATTAGTATTTCCATCATACGTAATAGCCTGATGGTCAAAAAGAAGATGAGCAAGACTATCTTGACCATCCTCATCATTATTCAAATCATCTTAGGATCCTACCTCAATCAGCTTGGACTTATTGGCTATCTGCCAATCATCTCTTCAGTCTCTTATAGTTTAGCCATTGCCATCACACGAAACCTTCAGTGGCTTCGCTGGGTCATTATTGAAAATATGTTACTTTGGCTAATTTACGATTTGACCATTCAGGCTTACCCAGCTGCCATCACTGATGTCACTATCACACTTACTACTCTCATTGCCATTATCAGAAATCGAAAAACCTTTAGCAAACAATAAAGCTAAAGGTCTTTTTCTTATAGAGCCCAAGTACGAATGGCGTGTGCCACACCTGCCTCGTCATTTGTCAAAGTCACATACTTACACAAAGCCTTAATGTCGTCACTCGCATTACCCATGGCAACGCTTTGACCGACGAATTGAAGCATTTCAAGGTCATTGGCAGCATCGCCCAGAGCCATGATTTGATCTGGGTTAATGTCAAGCTTTTCTGCTAAATGTTTAAGCCCGCTAGCCTTTGTTGCCCCTTGTGGCATGATTTCAAAGATATAGTCTTGACTACGAACTGTACTATAGCTCTGACTAAGTCCATCTTGCACGGCGTTTTGGAAGGCGTCCAAAGGTTCAGAATCAGCCATATACATGGCTTGGAAAATCACTTGCCCTTCCGCAAAGATTTCTTCCAAACTCCTAGCTTTCGCTTCTGTGAAGACAGTGCCAGCATCATAAGCTACTAACTCAGGCACCTCATCGCCCACAACATAGTAAGTCTTTTCTCCAGTCAAGGTTAGAGCCACCTCTGGAAAGTCTTCGCAAGCCTGCAAGAGTTCTTCCATCTCAGGGCGAGATAAACTTTCAGATTGCAGCAAGGTCCAATTTTTTGTCTCATAAGTTGAACAACCATTGTTCATGATAATATACTCTTCTTCACTCAATCCTAATTTCTCAAAATGTGGAAGAATGCCTGAACGTGGGCGTCCTGTACAAAGTACGATTTTAATGCCTGCCGCAGCTGCTTCTTGAATAGCCTTAATATTCTCTTCAGGAATCTCTTTTTGGCTATTTAAGAGCGTCCCGTCCATATCTATTGCAATGAGTTTCACTTGATTCTGATTCATTTTACTCTCCTTCGACCCTAATAAGTATCATAAATAGTTAACTGATATTGTTCAATGATGCTGTTCAATTTATCCCCATAGGTTGTATCTGTTGCATAAACCCCTGTTAGGGCAGCCGTTGCATCCTTATAATTCTTAGTCTTGGAACGGTGTACACCTACATAGTAGCTGCCCTCAAGGAAGTCTACGTAGTCCTGTAAAGAATTTTCCACAGAGCCATAAGAACGAAAAGCTGCATCAATATAGTAAGGATTGCCCTTACCATCATCCTCCCAGGTTGGTAGGGTTACACTTTGACCATTGTAGTCCCCCTTAATCCCAAAGAAGTTATAGGATGGCTTCTGACTCAAACTGGATTGTCCAGAGTCAGATTCCAAGATGGCCTGAGCAATCATGACAGATGCATAAAGATCGTTTCTAGCCGCCAAATAACGGGACGTCTCGCCAATCTCGGCAATAAAAGCAACCGTGGTCTCATCCGTAGATGTCATGTTCTTTTCCATGGTCAACCTTGGAAAATTCAAACTAGCAAGGAGTCCCAATAAGGCAAATAGCCCAATAAAAATCAGACTCCACTTCTGGAAAAATTTAGGAAAGAGCAAGAAAGACTTCTTTTTCTTTTTAGTTTTCTTAGGTCTAGCTTTCGACTTGCTTTTCTTTTTTCCTTTTGCCAATTGGTCACCCCCTCAATCATACTAACTTCTCTAAGTATATCAAAATTCACTAAAAAAGACCCAAACTAACCGGTTTAAGCCTCCATTATATTATATGGCGTCTCCACCGCGTTCACCAGTACGAATACGGATAACACTCCAAATTGAAACAAAACCTGCTCCAGGTGTGATTGCAACCAGACCTGCCACCAAACCGGTTGAACCACCAAGCAAGGATGGAGGTCCTGTGACATGGTTTTCAATTGCCAACCATGAAAACATGGCTGTAGCAGCTGACACATGAGTGGTTACTAGCGCGTGAACTGCCAAACCATTGGCAGCCAAGGCTGATCCTGCATTAAAGCCAAACCAACCAAACCATAAGAGACCCGCTCCCAATAGGACAAAAGGAACATTATGAGGACGGTGTTCTAAAATGCCAAAATCACGCCGTTTACCAACAACGATTGCCAAAACTAGGGCTGATACACCTGAGGTAATATGAATCACATCACCACCTGCAAAGTCAATCGTCCCCCATTTTGCAAGGAGCCCTTCATCCCAAACCATATGTGCAAATGGATAATAGACAAAAAGTAACCAAAAGACAACAAAAATGGCTAAAGGTGTAAAGCGCATCCGTCCTACCACTGAACCCGTCAATATCGCCACACAGATAATCGAAAACATCATCTGAAAAGCAGCAAATAACATATCAGAAATGGTTAAACCACGGCTTGAGGCCGTTTCAGACACATCATTTAAAAAAAGATGACTGAAATTACCAAAGAAATTCCCATGACCGCCAAAAGAAAGCGAGTAGCCAGCAACAATCCACAAAAGAGAAGCTATAGCTAAGGGAAGAACAGACATCATCATGGTATTGATAACATTCTTACGACGGCCAAGCCCACCATAGAAGAAGGCCAAGGCCGGGGTCATCAAACAAACCATGGCAGAACAAATCAATATAAAGGCACTGCTACCTGTATCCATGAAACCACTCCAATAAGTAAATTATTTTATGTCAGATAATGCAACACAAAACCATGAGATAAACAAGTGTATTTACGAGATTTTTTTGATAATTCTTTCTTTTCTAATATCTTGTGTTGCCACAAAAAAAGAGCCTCTTAAACCCCATGAAAAAGGTTATAAAGCTCTTGTCTATTCATTTTTCGCTCTTTAGCAACGGTTTTTATAGCCTGATTAGGTTTCATTCCAGAGGCAATTAAAGCTTCTACAGCCTCTACCGGGGTAACATTTGATGTTAGATTTTCTTCCTTATCATTTTCAGAAGCTCCAGCCACAATCAGTAAACATTCACCCTTGAGAGGATTACTAGCAATATAATCTAAAACTTCTGAAATAGATCCTCGTTGGTACTCTTCATAAAGCTTGGTCAATTCTCGAACTAAAGTTACTTGACGGTTGCCATAGACCTCATGCATATTTTCAAGAGTATCCGCCACACGGTAAGGTGACTCGTAAAAAATCTGTGTCTCAGGATAAGACAGTTTTTCCTTGAAGAAATCAATCTGCTGTCCTTTTTTACGGGGGAGGAAGCCATAAAAAATATGAGGTTGGGGTGCTAAACCACTGGCAATCAAGGCTGTAATACCAGCCGATGCTCCCGGTAAGGCCACCACTGGAATATCCTCTGCAATGGCAGCTTTGACCAAATCATGCCCAGGATCCGAAATAGAAGGCATCCCCGCATCAGAAACCTGAGCCAAAGAAAGACCTGACTTCAAGCGCTCCAGTAAATCTGGAATTTTCTCATAAGCATTGTGCTCATGAAAAGAATACTGCTTCGTTTCAATCTCAAAATGCTTGAGCAAGAGACCCGTATTGCGCGTATCCTCCGCACAAATAAGATCCACCTCTTTCAGGATTTGCACACTACGAAAAGTCATATCCTGCAAATTCCCAATAGGAGTGGGAACCAGATAGAGGGTGCCGTAGCTAGATTGCCCCTTAAAACTCTTTTGAACCTGCATGTTTAGTCTCCGTACAACAATTCTGCACAGAAGCCACAAGCTTCATTATTATCACGACGTTGGCCATAAAAATCTGGACAAATATGGAATCCATCATCGTAAATAGCCTCGAGGTTCACCTTACCATGAGACATTTTAGTCCCTGTCTCCTCTTGAACCACTTGACTCAAGTGCTCACGCAACTTGTCGTTTTCCAACTTGAGGGCCGTATTTTCATCAAGAATCCCTGAGAAGTTCGCCTTAATCGCTTCCACTTCTGCCAACATCGACATCAAATTTTGTGATAATTCCTCGAATTTATCATACAATTCACGCTTTTCCATTTAGCTGAACTTCCTCCACTCCATAAGTTAGGGGCGCACGCCCTTTTTCAAATACAACCTTAATGGTTCCTGCAATTACATCAATGGCAACGACCTGACCTGTGCCATCCTTGGTTTCAATGTCATCACCCAAGTCAGGATAACTGGCCTTGCTATCTCGGTAAAAGTCATCTTCATAACTGAGACAACACATGAGTCGTCCGCAGACTCCGTTCATCTTACCAGAATTCAAAGATAAACTCTGATTTTTAGCCATCTTAATTGATACTGGTGGGAATTCACCCAAAAAACTAGAACAACAAAGTGCCCGCCCACAAGGTCCTAAGCCACCATAAATCTTTGATTCCTCACGACTTGAAATTTGGCGCAACTCAATACGTGTCTTAAAGTAAGAAGCCAGATCTTTGAGCAATTGACGAAAATCTACCCGTTTTTCAGCAACAAAACTGATTAGCACATAAGAGCAATTTAGCGGAAAGACAATATCAACGACCTTCATTTCTAGCTGATTTTGAGCAATTAAATCAGCTACTACTCCCATACTCTTTTCAGCCTTCAAAAGATTTTCATCATATCTAGCGAAATCTTTCTCCCCCGCCAATCCTTCAACCCGATTCAAATCCGCAGGCAAACTAAGCTCAGGAAAATCAGAGTTTTCCATGACAACCTGGGCTAGGCGTTTATCTTTTTTCTCCAAAACGACTACAAAGTCATCTTTGGCGTAATTTTTATCAGGAACAACATATTCTACTGCTCCAGTTTCCTCAAATTTTATTCCAATGACTTCTGTCATGATAATACCATATACTCCATCGCATTTTGAAAGCTGACATTAGCTAGCCACATTTTTCGTGCCTCATAAACCAAGTCTAGCCATCGTCTTGCTTGTGGATTTTGTATATCCTTCCCCAATTGATAAGTTAAAAAAGCCCAGACCATCTCTTGTTCCGACTTTTCACTACACTGGACAGCCAGTTTTGCAACATCCAAATAAAGCAGGTCCTGATTAGATAGCAGGGACTGTGTGAAACGCTCTACTGTATTAATCAGATCAAGAATCCTATTATCCTTAGCTAAGTCTAAAGCCTGAACATCATCTTTAGCAAAATCCGCCAACACTTTGGCTTGTGTCAGCAACAAGCCTTCCTTCTGCAGCAATTCTTCCAGATAAGCCCGATTCTTAGGAAAATAAAAGAGTTGAGCTCGACTTTTAATCGTCGGTAACATCCGACTATCATCAGCTGTCAAAAGAAAAATATAAATCTGACTTTGAGGTTCTTCAATAAACTTTAATAGACTATTGGCAGCATTGACATGCATCTTATCTGCATCACGAATGATAAACACCTGAGCCTGCCCCTCAAAACTCGATTGACTAAACTCTCTGGTCAACTGACGAATCGTGTCCGTCTTAATAATCTGTCCTTGTGGCTCTACTAATTTAACATCAGAAAAGTCCCCCTGTGCAATCAAGCGACAAGGACGACAATGACCACAAGGTAGACCATTCTCAGGAGTCACACAAAATCGACTCTGTGCTAGCCAAATAGCCATGTCGAGACTTCCAAAATCACCCGAAAACAAATAAGCATGACTCAAACGATTTTCCCTGATAATTTGTGAAAACTCTTCAAATAGTTTGCTTTGACTTTCAGCTAACTTCATCTTGCTCCTTATAAATAGCCTTTAATTACTTTCCAAGCGTCCTCTACAACATTTTCAAAAGCCTGTGAGGCATCGATTAGCTTGATACGTTCTGGTTCAGCCTGTGCTAAATCTAAATAACCTTGACGTACACGCTGATGCAAGTCAAGCTTCTCTAAATCCAACCGATTGACTTCACGTTCACCGCTGGCTGCAATGCGGGCCAAACCAGTCTCAGAATCCACATCAAACAATAGGGTCACATCAGGTTTATAACCATCGGTCGCATAGGCATTTAACCAGGCAATCTCATCCTGATTCAAGCCACGGCCAGTACCTTGATAAGCAACTGATGAATCAATAAAACGATCCATTATAACCATATTACCTTTTTCAAGCTCTGGCAAAACCTTCTCAACCAAATGTTGACGACGAGCCGCAATATAGAGCAAAAGCTCTGTCTTAGCATCCATAGCCGTATTATTGACATCCAAAATAACCTCACGGATTTGCTCTGCAATAGCGACTCCGCCCGGTTCACGTGTCGTTACGACTTGAGCTGGATAGGCTTCCCTAAGACGAGGTAAAAGCGCCTCCAAAACTGTAGTCTTTCCAGCACCGTCTGGCCCTTCGATTGAGATTAATAACCCTTTTGACATGATACTTCCTTTTTTATTTTGTTACCTTCTATTTTATCAAATTTTAGCTTAAATGAACAATCTAGGACAAAAGAAAACAGAGGTTTCTAAAAACCCCTTTTTCTATCTGAATACTTCTGACCATGCCGATTGCAGGTTTCGAACCTGTGACCTACGCGTTACGAGTGCGTTGCTCTACCAACTGAGCTAAATCGGCTGACACAGTCATTCTAACATTATACCCTAAAAAGTCAAGTTCTGTATGAAATTTACAAAAAAGAACTTGGACGAACCAAGCTCTTTCTTTTCTTACAATGATTTGTAAAGTTGACTTGCATTTTCAACAGTGAAACCATATTCTTTAAAGATACGGTCACCAGGTGCTGAGGCACCCCAAGTATCAATAGTAAGTGTTTTACCTGCAAGACCAACGTATTTGCCCCAACCAAAGCTAGTTCCAGCTTCGATAGCCAAACGTTTTGTCACAGCTGCTGGAAGGACTTCTTCTTTATATGCAGCATCTTGTTCATCAAAGAGGTTTTGTGATGGCATTGAAACAACACGAACATGCACACCTTCAGCTTCAAGAGCAGCCTGCGTATCAAGAGCCAATTTCACTTCAGAACCAGTTGCAATGATGATACCATCAAGATCACCGTTTGCTTCTGAGATGATGTAAGCTCCTTTATTGACACCAGTTTCAGCATTTTCAGCAGTACCATCAAGGACTGGCAAGTTTTGACGTGTCAAGACTAGCATTGTTGGACGTTCAGTCTCAGCCAAGGCACGTTTCCATGCAGCATTAGTTTCATTACCATCTGCAGGACGGATAACGTTAAGGTTAGGCATTGAACGCACACTTGCCAATTGTTCGATTGGTTCGTGAGTAGGTCCATCTTCACCAACTGCTACTGAGTCGTGTGTCATTACATAAGTTACTGGCAGGTTTTGAAGAGCTGCCATACGTACTGCTGGAAGCAAGTAGTTTGAGAAGACGAAGAAGGTACCACCATAAACACGAGTACCACCATGAAGAGCAATACCATTCATCGCTGCAGCCATAGCAAACTCACGCACACCAAACCAAATATTACGTCCAGCATAGTTGTCTGCTTGGAAATCAGACTCAGCCTTAACCATTGTATTGTTAGAAGCTGAAAGGTCTGCAGAACCACCCCAGAATGAAGGAACTTGTTCAGAAATCTGTTGGATAGCTTGTTGGCTTGATACACGGCTAGCTACTGCTGAACCCAATTCATGAGCATTCAAGTTAACGTGTACAGGTTCATTTGCAAAGGCAACCTTGTATTCAGCAGCCAATTCTGGGTAAGCAGTTTCATATTCTGCAAATTTAGTTTGCCAAGCATTTTCAGCAGCTTCACCTCGGAATTTAATACCAACTTCGAAACGACGAGCAACTTCATCTGGAACTGTAAATGCCGGTGCATCATAACCGTAAACACCTTTTGCGTGATCAATGCCATCTTGACCGATTGGAGCACCGTGGACAGCTGATGTTCCTTGTCCTTCAGCTCCATAACCAATGATTGTCTTAACTTCAATGATAGATGGTTTATCTGTCTCAGCCTTAGCTTCTTCGATGGCTTTAGCAATAGCTTCCAAATCATTACCATCTTTGACAAGAATGTGTTGCCAACCATAAGCTTCAAACTTAGCCTTAACATCTTCTGTGAAAGCCATTGAAGTTGGTCCATCAAGTGAGATATCATTTGAATCGTAAAGAAGTACCAACTTACCAAGTTTAAGGTGACCAGCAAGACTGGCAGCTTCTTGAGAAACACCTTCCATCAAACAACCATCGCCATGGAGGGCATAAGTATAATGGTCAACAATATCAAAACCAGGTTTGTTAAATTTAGCTGCCAAGTGTGCTTCAGCCATTGCCATACCTACAGCATTAGCAATCCCTTGACCAAGAGGACCTGATGTTGCTTCAACACCATCAGTATGGTTAACTTCAGGGTGACCTGGAGTCTTAGAGCCCCATTGACGGAAATTCTTCAAGTCGTCCATTGTCACATCATAGCCAGAAAGGTGCAATAGACTATAAAGCAAGGCAGAACCATGACCAGCAGAAAGAACAAAACGGTCACGGTTTGTCCAGTTACGGCTAGTCTTTGGATTGACATTCATCACATGGTTCCAAAGCACATAAGCCATTGGCGCTGCACCCATAGGAAGACCTGGGTGCCCAGAATTCGCGGCTTGAATTGCCTCGATCGAAAGCGAACGAATAGTGCTGACCGCCATTTGGTCAATTGCATCAAAAGTCATGATTCTAACTCTCCTTTTTGGAAAAAAATGCGGAGCATACAGACTATTAGCGTCTGAGCTCTAGTTATACTATTTAATTATAGCATATTATCTATCTCTTTGGGCAATCCAATTCTATTTGTGAAACCCTAAACCTATAAAATACAGGACCTAAAGCGTTCATTTTTACAAACCAATAGCATTTGTCTTATCCCAAGCAATTATTAAATCTATTCATCAAAAAACAAAAAAGCCGAGGGAACCCCCCGACTTTATGTAAAATTATTTAACGAAGTCAAGCAATGCCAAGAAGCTTTCAGCTTCAAGTGATGCACCACCAACAAGAGCTCCGTCAACGTCTGGACAAGCCATGTATTCAGCAACGTTTTCAGGTTTAACTGATCCACCGTATTGAACACGTACTTTGTCAGCAACTTCTTGACCAAAGTCAGCAGCTACAACGTCACGAACAACTTTACACATTTTTTGTGCGTCGTCTTGTGAAGCTGATTTACCAGTACCGATAGCCCAGATTGGTTCGTATGCGATTACTGTTGAAGCTACTTGTTCTGCAGTCAATCCAGCAAGAGCAGCTGAAACTTGAGCTCCTACGAATTCTGCTGCTTTACCAGCTTCGTAAGTTTCAAGTGATTCACCACAACAGATGATTGGAAGCATACCGTTAGCAAAGATTGCTTTAGCTTTTTTGTTGATGTCTTCATCAGTTTCGTGGAAGTAGTCACGACGTTCTGAGTGACCGATAACAACGTAGTCAGTACCGATTTCTTTCAAAACTTGTGGGCTAGTTTCACCAGTGAAGGCACCAGCATTTTCAAAGTAAGTGTTTTGTGCAGCAACTTTAAGGTCTGAACCTTTAGCAGCAGCAAGTACAGCTGTCAAGTCAACTGCAGGAGCTGCGATACCAGCTTCAACAAGATCTGATGAAGGAAGTTTTGATGCTACAGCTTCAACGAATGCTTTTGCTTCTTCTGGATTTTTGTTCATTTTCCAGTTACCAGCGATAAATGGTTTACGTGACATTTCACATACCTCTTCTTTTATTTATTTACTCGTTTATTTTATCACAAATCCCTTACTATTACTAGGATTTTAGGAAAATTCCGAAAACTCAACCTCCTTTATGTCTATTTATCACAATCAAAACTTAGATTAAGCATCTAAAACACGTCAAAAATATAATATTACGAGTATTTTTAAACACCAAAAAGAGCCGAGTAAACTCGACTCTCTCAATTATTGTCTGACGAATAATTGTATTGGGAACTTAATATTAATTAAGCTTCGATTTCAGATACGATACCTGAACCAACAGTACGTCCACCTTCACGGATAGAGAATGTTGTACCTTGTTCAACGGCGATTGGGTGGATCAACTCAACGTCGATAGTCACGTTATCACCAGGCATAACCATTTCAGTACCTGCAGGAAGTTCGATTGAACCTGTTACGTCAGTTGTACGGAAGTAGAACTGTGGACGGTAGTTGTTGAAGAATGGAGTGTGACGTCCACCTTCTTCTTTAGAAAGGATGTAAACTTCACCTTTGAATTTAGTGTGTGGGTTGATTGAACCAGGTGCAGCCAATACTTGACCACGTTCGATTTCATCACGTTGGATACCACGAAGAAGAACACCGACGTTATCTCCGGCAATACCTTCGTCAAGTTGTTTACGGAACATTTCAACACCAGTAACAACTGCTTTTTGGATATCTTCTTTAAGACCAACGATTTCAACTTCGTCATTAACACGAACAACACCACGGTCGATACGTCCTGAAGCAACAGTACCACGACCAGTGATTGAGAATACGTCTTCGACTGGAAGCAACAATGGTTTGTCAGTGTCACGTTCTGGTTCTGGAATGTATTCGTCAACAGTGTTCATCAAGTCCATGATGATGTCTTCGTATTTAGAATCACCTTCAAGAGCTTTAAGAGCTGAACCTTGGATAACTGGAATGTCATCACCTGGGAAATCGTATTCTGAAAGAAGGTCACGGATTTCCATTTCAACCAATTCAAGCAATTCTTCATCGTCAACCAAGTCAACTTTGTTCATGAAGACGATAAGGTGTTTAACACCAACCTGACGTGAAAGAAGGATGTGCTCACGAGTTTGTGGCATTGGTCCGTCAGTAGATGCTACTACAAGGATCGCACCGTCCATTTGAGCGGCACCAGTGATCATGTTTTTAACGTAGTCCGCGTGTCCTGGTGCATCGATGTGAGCGTAGTGACGTTTTTCAGTTTCGTACTCAACGTGTGCAGTGTTGATTGTGATACCGCGTTCACGTTCTTCTGGAGCAGCGTCGATTGAAGCGTAGTCTTTTGGTGTGTTAACTGCGCTAGGAAGACGACGAGCCAATACAGTTGTGATAGCAGCTGTCAAAGTAGTTTTACCGTGGTCAACGTGTCCGATTGTACCAATGTTAACGTGTGGTTTACTACGATCGTATTTTTCTTTTGCCATTTAGGAAAAGCCTCCAATAAAATATATTTTATAGATAGACAGTAGGCAATACAGTCTAACTTTACTCTACTATTCTATCAAAATGTCATAGAATTGCAAGTATTTTATATAGTTTTCAATTTTTCTTTAGAGTAATCACAAATATTTCTTTCAGTAATTCTATTTCTACTACTTCTACAAGCTTTTAGTATTACCTTTACTAATGCAAAACGCTATCAAGTAAAAAAAGAAGCCGAATTAACGACTTCTTCTTAAAGGTACAATTTTTTCATCTTGACTTTCTAATTCTTGAGTCTGAGACAATTCTTCCTCAATAGCTTGAACAATATTATCACGCTTTTCATTAGCAGCGATGTTCAAGACAAAGGCTATCCCAACTGAAGTTACCAAAAGCGAGTTACCACCTTGCGAAAGGAAAGGGAAGGTAACCCCTGTTGATGGAATCAGTCCTGAGATTCCTCCGATATTAACAAAGACCTGCATTAGCATGAGAGCTCCCACACCCAGCGCCATCATAGAGTTAAATGGATTTCTGGCCTTAACCCCCACAATCATAATACGAAGAATGAGGAAAAAGAGGAGAGCCAAAATCAAGCCAGCTCCGATAAGGCCTAACTCTTCAATAACAATTGAAAAGACAAAGTCTGTTGTAGCTTCTGGAAGATAGCCAGTTTTCTCAATCGAATTTCCAAGTCCAAGCCCGAACCAGCCCCCATTACTCATAGCATAGTAAGAATGAGATAACTGGAGACCAGATCCAGTCAAATCCTTAAAAGGATTAAAATAAGCTGCGAAACGCTTGGCAACATAACCGAAGATAGGTACCTTAGCCATGGTTTGTACCCCTACCAAGGCAATTAAACCTAGGAAGGCAGATGAAACTCCTACAATACCAGCAAATAAGGCCGTGAACCAGCGGTAGCCGACACCAGAAATTGAAAACATAACTACCGTAGTCAATACAATGATGGCCGCATTACCCAAGTCAGGTTGGATAGCAACCAAACCAATCATAACGAGCAAATAAACACGCCAGTCATTCAGCTCCTTACCATTCCTTGGAATCCATCTATTCTTCGTCAAAGCTTGGTAGTCATACCGTTCTATGGCAGACTGTTTTTTTGAAAAAGTGTGCGCCAAAAACCAGACAACAATGATTTTAAGATACTCCGCTGGTTGGAAAGACAAGGGACCTAGCACAATCCAACCATTGGCACCATTAATTTCCCTAGTGAAAAATTTGGCAATGACCAAAAGTAAAATCTCAAAGGCAATAACAGCTCCCAAAAGCTTATCTTTCCTGAGAAAGTTCAATTTCAGTCGGTAGATGAAAAAAATAGAGAACAAGGATACCAACCAAAAGGCTCCTTGGTTCATAACAGATGCGAAGGGATTGGCTCCCAAGGCTACTAAACGAGCACTCGTTGTTGAATACACTACTATTAAACCAACTATGGATAAGATTAAATAAGGTATCAAGATGGTGTAATCTAAAAGATGCTTCTTTTCAATTTTCATATCTTTAAAAAACTCATACTTTCTATTACGTTACTCTACATTTTCTCTTAAAATATAAAGCTAACAGCTTATATTATAACACTTTGATACCTTAAACTAAAGTAAAAGCTAAATTAACCGTTTTCAGGACTGGAAATCTGATTTTTTATCTTACCTTCAGATAGGTTTTACAATGAGCTTTCTTTGATAACTTTGCTACTTCTCATTTTTTCTTTTACGACAAATAAAAAACGGGACCAAAGTCTCGTTTTTTTTGTCTTATTTTGTACCGACACTGATACGATTAAGTGCTCGACGGAGAGCAACCTGAGCACGTTGAACTTCATCAATACGGTCAGATTTAGTTGCTTCTTCCAAGTCACGTTCGGCACGTTGCTTGGCACGTTCGGCACGAGAAACGTCAATGTCGCGTTCACGTTCTGCTGAATCGGCAACGATAGTAATAAAATCATCTTTAACTTCGATGATACCACCGTTTACGGCAATCCAATCGACGTGACTCTCGTCATCCACACGACGAACCTTGAGTTCATCCACTTCAAGTGGCGCAATCAAGTTAATATGGCCTGGCAAGATACCAATTTGACCATCTTTAGTAACCGCGTGGATAAAGCTGGCATGGTGGTCATATTTCAGACCATCCGGAGTTACCACTTGTACGGTCATTTGTGCCATATCTTCACCTCATTAGTAGCCCATAGCTTTAGCTTTAGCTACTACATCCTCAATTGGACCTACGCTACGGAAGGCATCTTCTGGAAGATTGTCATATTTACCTTCAAGGATTTCCTTAAAGCTACGAACGGTTTCAGCAACTGGAACATAAGAACCTGGTTGACCTGTAAACTGTTCAGCAACGTTGAAGTTTTGTGACAAGAAGAATTGGATACGACGAGCACGTCCAACCAATGTTTTTTCTTCGTCTGACAATTCATCCATACCAAGGATAGCGATAATATCTTGCAATTCACGGTAACGTTGAAGCACACGTTGAACCTCAGTAGCAACAGCATAGTGTTCTTCACCAACAATTTCAGGTGAGAGGGCACGTGAGCTTGATGCCAATGGGTCAACGGCTGGGTAAATACCCATTTGTGTCAACTTACGTTCAAGGTTGGTTGTTGAATCCAAGTGAGCAAATGCTGTAGCTGGCGCTGGGTCAGTATAGTCATCGGCCGGAACGTAGATGGCTTGGATTGATGTAACAGAACCTTTTTTAGTTGATGTGATACGTTCTTGCAATTGACCCATTTCAGTAGCAAGTGTAGGTTGGTAACCAACGGCTGATGGCATACGACCAAGAAGGGCAGAAACCTCAGAACCTGCTTGAGTGAAACGGAAGATGTTATCGATGAAGAGAAGCACGTCTTGACCTTCGACATCACGGAAGTATTCCGCAATTGTCAAACCAGTAAGGGCAACACGCATACGTGCTCCAGGTGGTTCATTCATTTGACCGAAGACCATGGCTGTTTTCTCGATAACGCCAGATTCTTTCATTTCCCAGTAAAGGTCATTACCTTCACGTGTACGTTCACCAACACCTGTAAACACGGAAATACCACCGTGCTCTTGGGCAATGTTGTGAATCAACTCTTGAATAAGAACGGTTTTACCAACACCGGCACCACCGAAGAGTCCGACTTTACCACCCTTAAGGTAAGGGGCAAGCAAGTCGATAACTTTAATCCCTGTTTCAAGGATTTCAGTAGATGTTGACAATTCATCGAAAGTTGGTGCTTTTTTGTGAATTGGTTCACGCTCTGCATCGTCTGCAAAAGGTGCTTCCAAGTCAATGGTATCACCAAGAACGTTAAAGACACGTCCAAGGGTATCTTTACCAACAGGAACGCTGATTGGACGACCAGTGTCCAGAACTTCTAGTCCACGAGTCAATCCATCAGTAGATTCCATGGCAATGGTACGAACCACACCTTCTCCAAGTTCAAGAGCTACTTCGAGCACGATACGTTTAGACTTTTGTTCATCAGTATAAACGACCAATGCATTGTTAATCTCAGGGAGTTTATCACCGGCTGCAAACGCTACGTCTACAACAGGACCAACAACCTGAGCAATTTTGCCTGAGCTCATTGTTTTCTCCTTATGATAGTTTTTTGGATGACAATCATCCCTTTTTCATGTGTGTCTAATTAAGACAAATCTCTAGCTATTCAAGTGCACTTGCACCACCAACAATTTCAGTAATTTCCTGAGTGATGGCAGCTTGACGCGCACGGTTATATTGGATTGTCAAATCGTTAATCACATTCTTAGCATTATCAGTGGCTGTCTGCATTGCAGTCATACCAGCTGCGTGCTCAGCTGTTTTGGCATCTACGATAGCACCGTAGATAAGACTCTCCGCATATTGTGGTAAGAGTTGATCCAAAATAGTGTCACGATCTGGTTCCAATTCAAACTTGGTCAACACATGACCTTCTGATTCATTGGGATCCAAATCAGCGATAGGAAGCATTTGTTCCACACGAACTTCGCTAGACAAACTGTTAACATGGTGATTATAGCACACATAGAGTTCATCAAAAAGTTCATTTTGATACATTCCTACAGCTTTAGAAATGATTTTTCCGACTTGATCAAAACTAGGTTGATCTTCAAGGCCACGAAGTTCAAAAGCAACATTCATGTTACGAGCCTTGAAGAAATCTGAACCTGTTCCACCAATAGAAATGATAGCATATTCATCTTCAGAATCATGGTCACGTTTAATCATGTCCAACACAGCTTTAAGAATTGTTGAGTTATAACCTCCAACAAGTCCTTTATCTGAAGTAATGACAATGTAACCTGTCTTACGAACTGGGCGTGCATCCAACATTGGATTTGACGAACCATTAATCAATTCTGAATGTAGAAGATCTGTTGTGATCTGTCTAATTTTTGAGGCATAGATTTGGAAATCTTTAGCAGCTTGCTCAGAACGTGTCAATTTTGAGGCAGAAACCATCTGCATGGCTCCTGTGATTTGACTCGTTTTCTTAGTTGAAGCAATCTTTGCTTGGATTTCTCTTAGAGAGCCTGCCATATGCTGTCCTCCCTATTTCTATTTGTATTCTGACTGATCTTTGAAAGCTTGGATAGCTTCATTAAGTACAGATTCCTCAGGAAGATCCTTAGTTGTACGAATAGTTTCAAAGATATCCTCATGGTGACTATCAAAGTAGTCATAGAGTGCTTCTTCAAAATCCAAGATTTGATCAACCGGAACACTATCTAAGAAACCATGTGTCAAAGCGTAAAGGATAACAACTTGTTTCTCAACTGGAAGTGGTTTATGAAGCGGTTGTTTCAAAACTTCGATTGTACGACGACCACGGTTCAATTTTGCTTGAGTCGCAGCATCCAAATCTGAACCAAATTGCGTAAAGGCTTCAAGTTCACGATATGAAGCCAAGTCAAGACGAAGTGTACCAGCAACCTTCTTCATCGCTTTAATTTGCGCTGATCCACCTACACGTGATACGGAAGAACCCGCATCAATGGCTGGACGAATACCTGAGTTAAACAAGTTTTCTTGCAAGAAGATTTGTCCATCTGTGATTGAGATAACGTTTGTTGCGATATAAGCTGAGATATCTCCGGCTTGCGTTTGGATGATTGGCAAGGCAGTAATTGAACCACCACCAAGATCATCTGAAACTTTAGCTGAACGTTCCAAAAGACGTGAGTGGAGATAGAAGACATCCCCTGGGTAGGCTTCACGACCTGGTGGACGACGGAGAAGCAATGAAAGTTCACGATAGGCCACGGCTTGTTTAGACAAATCATCATAAACAATCAAGACGTGTTTTCCGTTATACATGAACTCTTCAGCCATTGCAACACCAGCGTAAGGCGCGATGTAAAGCAATGGTGATGGTTGTGATGCTGAGGCAGTCACAACGATTGTGTAATCAAGAGCACCATGTTTACGGAGAGTTTCTACTTGTGTACGAACTGTTGATTCTTTTTGACCAATAGCCACATAGATACAGATCATATCTTGACCTTTTTGGTTCAAGATCGCATCAATGGCTACTGAAGTTTTACCAGTTTGGCGGTCTCCGATGACCAACTCACGTTGACCACGTCCAATTGGAACCAAGGCATCAATCGCCTTAAGACCAGTTTGCAATGGCTCAGAAACTGATTTACGTTGCATAACACCTGGAGCAGGTGTTTCAACTGGACGGAAACCTGTTGTTTCGATGTCACCAAGACCATCAACTGGTTGCCCAAGTGGGTTTACTACACGACCAATAAGGGCTTCACCAACTGGAACTTCCATGATTTTTCCAGTACGTTTAACAATATCGCCTTCACGAATTGCTACGAAATCCCCCAAGATAATGATACCGACATCATTAGATTCAAGGTTTTGGGCCATACCATAGGCACCATTTTCAAATTCGAGCAACTCACCACTCATGGCATTATCAAGACCACGAGCACGTGCGATACCGTCACCGATATAGGTAACGACACCAGTTTCAGTGACGTCAAAGTTTGGCTGGAAGTTTTCAATTTGCTTTTTAATTAAAGCGCTAATTTCTTGTGCGTTAATTGCCAAAAGTCACACCACTTTCTATTTCAAATTCGTTTTAAAGGTTTGCAATTGACTGCGAATTGACGTGTCAACAACCTTATTTTTTGCTTTGATGACGAACCCTCCGATGAGGTCCTCATCAATTTTTTCTACTAAACGACGTGTCTTAATCTCAAATTTTTGTGAAACAATCGCCAAAAGTCGGGCTTTTTGTTCCTCAGACAAGGGACTTGCTGATGTCACTGTGACATCGTAAGTATTGTCTTCTTGGTCAAAGAGCTCAAGGACCAATTTCAACACATCATAGAGAATGTTGGCACGGTCATTGAGTAAGATTACCTCAAGAAAATTGTTCATATACACTGAACAAGACTCTTGAAACAAGCTCAAACTTTCTTTTTTAGCTTCACTTGTCACATTTTCCTGCGACAAGAAGGTTTTTAGATTTGTTTCAGCAAAAACTGTTAGGATTTGCCTTACTTCTTCTTGGATTGTTGACACGGCGTCTTGTTCAAAAGCGACTTCTACCAGACTTCTGGCATATTGCTCAACAAGAGCTTGTGTTTTCTTATCCATTAAGCATCTCCTAATTGATCAAGATAGCTATCAATCAAGTCAGATTGCGCTTTAGCATCAAGGTTTTGTTTCATAACTTTTTCCGCCAAGAGGACAGTCAAGTCTGCAACTTCACCTTTAACGCCAGCAAGTGCTTCCACACGGCTTTGGGCAATGTCTTGATTTGCTTTTTCTTTCAAGCGTTTAGCTTCATCATGTGCTTCTGCAATGATTTTTGATTCTTGAGTTTTACCAGTTTCCTTGGCCCCATCAATAATTTGAGCTGCCTCAGTGCGAGCACCTGCCAACTCATCTTGACGTTTTTGTGCCAAGCTTTCTGCTTCTTGACGAGCATTTTCAGCACTATCAATATCTGTGGCAATTTTCTTTTCACGAGCAGCAAAGATTCCTGTAATTTGATCCCATGCGAATTTACGGATGAGGTAATACAAGAGAAAAACTGAGCCGAGTGTGATAATGATATTACCAAGTGTCGTACTATTAATAAGTATTGACATTTCATTTCTCCCTTTCTTAATTATTCTTCGTTGACTTTATCACCAATATAGTTTGAACTTAGGATAATAAAGACATAGGCTTGGATAAAGCCGATAAAGGCTGAAAAGGCAACCCAGACAAGGTTCAAAGCAAAGGATACAGGTGCTGCAAAAGCAGACCAGGTCACCAATTGAAGAATCAAGCCAGTAAGTACCTCACCAGAATAAATGTTACCAAACAAACGCAAGGCCAATGAAGCAAGGTTGGTTAATTGTTCCAAAATGTTCATTGGGAGCATAGCTGGGTATGGTGAAAGGTAGCCCTTTAGATAGCCTTTAAACCCTTTTTTACGGATCCCCTCAATATGACTAATGAGGGTAATAATCAAAGAAAGAGTGATAGTAACACCGAAGTTCGATGTTGGAGAAGTCCAAAAATTGTAATGCTCACTTTTTACAGACACAAGCAAACCTAAGTTGTTTGCTGTAAAAACAAAGGTGAAAATTACAAACAAGAGCAAACTATAATTCTTCGTGAATTTCCCAAGACTTTGAGAAATGGTACTATTCACAAACTCATAGATGAACTCAAGCACATTTTGTTTTCCCTTTGGTTTAATGGTCATCTTACGACTTGACCAAAAAACCACTCCAAAAACGATAATTACTGTCAAGAGAGACATGGCAAGGACAGTCAAGTCAAAATCAATCCCAAATAATGAGACGGTTGGATTACTTGTAGTTTCCACTGCTCATCCCTCCTTCATCTTTTATTTGTCTATTAGACAATGTAGCTAAGGGCAAACAATACGAAGAAGGTACCTTCGATAAAGGCAACACCAGTAAACATCAATGTTTGAAGTTTGCTAAACATCTCAGGTTGGCGAGCTGCAGCTTTAGCGATATTGGCAACGAGGATACCCTCACCAACAGATACACCCATAACGGCCAAACCGAGGGCTAAGATAGTTAGATTCATAGTAGAATTCTCCTTTTAATTTTTTTTACCCTGTTATTTTAGTCCTATTTTCCACGAAAGTCAACGAATTGATGGTTTTTTAGACGTTTTCACTGACTTTGCCTAACGTTTTCACTAATTTTACGTAAGCGTTTACTTTTAATGAAAAACTAGTCTGCTTATTACAAAAAAACAAGCCTAACTATGGTAGGTTAGACTTGTTTGGGAAATTTATGAAAAAAGAAAGTTTCACTGTCTGACTTAAAACCAGAACATGTGAGCGCTACCGAACGACGTTCAGTAATACTTATTAGGATGACTATAGTATAGGTTATCGAGCTTAAAGAAGGCTGAAGGGGAGCGTTTTTGCTCCACTTTCTCTTTAGAAAGTCCTACTGACTCCAAAAGTAGAAAATACTACTCCGACACTTTTTAATATTAGTATCGCTCCATATCAAATGTTTACTTTATCAATAATTACCATTGACGTGGCTACTCTCCTTGGATAAAACAAACACTAACATTATCAGATGTTAAACGACTTACCCAACCTTTATTTCATATTCCAAGAATAATAATATCACCTCATAGAGACTTTGTATTTTTCATAAAATGACGTGTACAAAACGGTAACTCGTCCAATTTAACAACTTCTTTTGTCCTAAATCTTCTTCTATCATACAAAACACATGACCCGATGCTATCTTCCTTTCGTTATCAACGATAGAATCTGGAACCTCACTGTACCTAGTTTTATATTAATGTAAGATTACTAGACTTTAGCATTCTCTGACTATAGTCACTTTGAAATATAGATAGTTTGAAGCATCTGGATTTATTTTTGTTATAATAACTTATATAACTATTTTACTTGTAATCGAAAGGAAATAAAATGAGTCTTACAATTTTGAAAGAGGATGAGTTTACATCTTTCATAGAAAAATGTAAAGAACATTCGTTCATGCAAACAGTATCAATGTCTAATCTCCTAAAAAAAAGAGGATTCGAGACTAAATATCTAGGTTGGAAAAGCAATAATGAAATTACCGTTGCCGCTATTGCTTTCATGAAGCATTTGACTGGAGGAGTCCGAATAGAAATTAATAGTGGTCCATCGTATACAAATGAATCCGATTTAAAGAGTTTTTACCATGAATTACAACTTTTTGCTAAGAAACAGGGAGCTTTAGAATTGGTTGTAAAGCCAGATGACATTTATCAGACATTTGAAATTGATGGAAAGCCTATTGAACCTGAGAAAACAGAACTAATTTCTACACTAACAGATCTTGGCTACAAATTTGATGGTTTACAGGTAGGCTATCCTGAAGGGGAGCCAACTTGGCATTATTTGAAAAACCTTGAGGGCTTTGATGAAAAATCTTTATTAAAATCATTTAACAAAAATAGCATCAGAAACATCAAAACTGCTCTCGACTATAATGTTATTGTTCGCAAAATAAATAAAGGAGAAATTCCAGAATTCAAAAAGATTATAGAAGAAACCGGAAGAAGGCAAGGATTTGAAGATAAAAGTTTAGATTATTATACAGATTTATATGATGCATTTGGTGATAACGCTGATTTCTTGGTAGCAGAGTTAGATTTTGAAAAAAGCTTAGATCACATAAATAGTAAACTTACCTCACTGAACCCTAAGAGCAAACAGTATGAGCAACAAGCTCAAAAATTGAATAAACAAAAACAGATCATTTCAGAGCTCAAACAAAAAATTAATACAGAGAAGATACTTCTTGCCTGTGCTTTAATACTATATACGAAAGATCAGGCCACATATCTCTTTGGAGGTTCCTACACAGAATTTCAAAAATTCTCTGCTGCTTTCTTAATTCAGTATCATGCCATGAATTGCACTTTAAGAAGAAATATTATGAGTTATAATTTCCTTGGAATCACAGGTGTGTTTGACGGCTCTGATGGAGTTCTACGATTTAAACAAAACTTTAACGGTTATATTGTTCGTAAGATGGGAACCTTCCGCTATTACCCACAACCTTTAAAATACAAACTTATTCAAGGACTTAAAAAGCTTCTTAGACGTTCTTAGTTAAAAAATACTGTTTACTATTCACTGCTTGAAATAAACGCAGGCTTTTGTTAGAGCCACTGAAAAAGTCATCATATGATGACTTTTTTGTTATATTTAAATTACGATACATCACAAGAATTTTTTTGAGAAGCACCACAGTTGACAAAGAGCTTAAAAAACACGGCCTTCTACCGTGTCTCTTTCTTTATTTCACCAGTTTCTTTATTTAACCAATTTCTTCATTTCTTCAATACGTACGACTGTCGCATCGTATTTAGCTTGGTAATCTTCTTGTTTGTCGCGTTCTTTTTGGA